>JABMPU010000012.1 GCA_013203665.1 Armatimonadota bacterium | reverse complement strand
TAGCCGAGTCTCTCGGCTTTATTACTTTTCGGTGAGAGACTCACCGACTCCAAATTTTCCAAAGTTCTTATTTTCTGACCCTTCAAATTGTAAATTTCAATTCGTGTAAATTCGTGTAAATTCGTGGTTTCAAAATTAATCGTTGTTTCAGGATTAAAAGGATTGGGATAGTTTGATAATTTGATATTTGAAATTTGTAATTCGACATTTTCCAAACCTGTTTCTCCGATTTCGTCGAGAAGCTGATCAAAAAATCCGGTTACTCCATCTTCATAAAAATAATAAAGTGGAAACCCGAGCAATACAAAAGTACCATCTAATTGAGATTTAATTGCTGTTATTTCTCCTTCATACTGACTGCCGGCAAGACCTCCATAAAAGTAGATATCATTTTCAGCATCCGGGAAAATGCTAATGTATGGCAGAGCATTAAAAGCTGAAGGTAATTTTTCGAGATTTACGTCTAAATCTGCATAATCATCTGAAAAAACAGAAATACATTCAAAAGCAGAAACAAGTTCGGTCTGAAAGCAATTCAGAAAATCTCCTATGAAAAATCCCGGGATTTCCGTAACTGTTTTCCAACCTGAAATAATAAGATTCCCACCACTGATCAGGTAACATCCGAGATTATTGATATTATCACCGATGAAATTTTCAGAAAGGTCATCATCATGCCAGACTATTGTGGAATAATTTTTTATCACATCCAGAGAGGGAGCACCCTCATCAGCATAATCGTAGCTCGTAAATTCACAGTTCATCACATCCTGGTAAAATTCATCCACCATTTCATCAGTAGGATTTCCGGGTATGCCGGGACCATCTTTTGTCTCATCAATCACGAGAATTCCCTGGTCAAGCGGAAAATTCATAGGTATGGCTTCCACAATGTATGAAAATGGGGATTCAAAATCGTCATATTTTACAGCATTTACTTTATAAAAATATGTTGTTCCATTCGTAACCGTATCATCCAGAAAGGAATTTTCAGTTATCAATTCAGAGTTTATGATTTCGTAGGGTCCGTAATATGATTCGCTTCTATACAAATTGTAGCCATCCACTTCAAAATCTTCCCATAATTCATTCCAATAAATCACTACTATGTTATCTGCAGAATAAACACCGGTAATTTCCATAAATTTAAAAGTATCACCTCTTGAAAGTATCCAACTATTGGGGTCAAATTCAACTTCTTCAAATTCTGGAGGAAAAGGACCAACTATCGTTTCTGCCGGAACATCTGGAGCAGAGTCAACGATAATAGAGTCGGTACGTGTTCGATAGTTAATATGAAAAGGTACAGGTTGATAAAAATCTGTTGTTGTATTAGAAGTGGTTTTCACACAAATTAAGATCTCAGGATTAGTATTATAATCCTTCACAAAATATGTATATTCAAAAGAGGGAATTCCCGGTTCAAAAATCCATTGCTGGAAAAACTGTTCCAGGTCCAAGCCGCTAACCTGCTCACAAATTTCCCGAAAATCTGTTGTTATTACATTTCCATTATAATATTCCAGAAAATATGTTTGTAGAATATCAAAGAAAACTTCATTTCCAGTCATTAACCGCAGCATATGAAGAACGGATGCGGGTTTTTCGTAAGTTGCAGGAGTGAAATATGAACCCGGGGGAGGATCATAAACAATGTAACCCTGGCTTCCAGCCCAGTTTTTATAGTAATTCTGAATGCTGACAATCATATAATTAACCATTGCAGCAAATCCCTGCCATTGTTCCATATAAAGTGCTTCCGAATAAACAGCAAAACCTTCTGAAAGCCAGACATCTGCCCAGGTTAAGGGAGTGAGACAATTCCCAAACCAGGAGTGAGCCAATTCATGAGCTATTCCAGTTTCATAATAATGATTTCCGGTTATCCAACCGGTTGTCATGGTTGTCATTGTTTGATGTTCCATGGCAGCGTATGTGAGGAAACTGGTAACAGCATTTCCATATTTTTCAAAAGGATAGAATCCATAAAGATTGGAAAACACTTCCATCATAAAAGGCAGGTTGGAAAAATCTTCAGTTGCTGCTGTCACCATTGAAGGTGGCACAAAATTCTGAATTGGCACACCTTGAAATGAATCATTTAATTCCACATAATTTCTGGCAACAATCGAAGCCAGGAAAGTTGTCATCGGATTAGAACCTTCCCAGAAATGGGTTCTTGTTCCATTTCCATTATTTACGATATCAGTTCTAATTCCATTGGAAGCCACTTCCCAATCATCCCGACAGGTAATAGTCAAATCAACCAAAGCTTTATCCCAGGGATGGTCATAACAGGGCCACCAGTAGCGGGAAGCATTCGGGTCTGAAATCGTGAAAACATAATTAGCACTGAAATACATACCCAGACCAATCCAAACAGGATTTCCGGAATAACCTACAGTTGATGTAAATTCCTCATCTGGGTTTATTGTTCCCAAATCGATTGTTATCACACCGGCGGTATGAGTATAACTCGCTGGGTTCCCGTTTACCAAAACCTCATTTACGTTTAAAGATTCCAGTTCATACTGAATTTCAGTTAAAATCTCTTCCGCTAAAACTGTAGCTATTACTGTTCCCTCAATATATTGATTGGAATCGTAAATTTCAATTGAAAGATCATAATGTTGGACATCAAATCCATGAGCTGAATCTGCCCTGGTTTCCTCATAACCTGGAAAAACAACATGTTCGTCTTTGTGGTATTTTGGATGGGCGAATAAAATAAAAGAAATCAATACAAAAAAAGTAATAAAAATAATCTTTTTCATGGTTTCCTCCGTATAAAATTTTATAAAAAATTTGGTCGATAATCGTTTTTCCGATGATATTTAGGCAATCATTTTTTTTAAAAATATTTTTGTTTGACAAAAAAACGACTATATTAACTTTAGCACTCATCAGAAGTGATTGCTAATAATTAATAAAAAGATAGGAGGTTTAGAAAAAATGGCAAAACAAATGAAATTCAGCCACGATTCAAGAACAACGCTTAAAATTGGTGTTGATAAGCTGGCTGATGCAGTTAAAGTAACTTTGGGTCCAAGGGGACGCAATGTAGTTTTAGACAAAAAATTCGGTTCACCAATTATTACAAAAGATGGAGTAACTGTTGCAAAGGAAATCGAATTGGAAGACCCATTTGAAAATATGGGTGCTCAACTCGTGAAAGAAGTAGCAGAAAAAACACATGATATAGCTGGTGACGGAACAACCACTGCAACAATTCTCACACAATCGATCATTGAAGAAGGATTAAAACACGTTACAGCCGGTGTAAACCCAATGTATCTTAAACGTGGTTTAGAGAAAGCTTCAAAAGTTGTGGTTAAGAAAATTTTAGAATTCAGCAAGAAAGTAAAAGATTCTAATGAAATAGCTCAGATTGCCTCAATTTCAGCGAATAATGATATGGAAATTGGGAAGCTTATTGCTAAAGCAATGAAGGCTGTTGGTAATGAAGGTATCATCAATGTGGAAGAAGCCAAATCCATCGATACTACACTCGATCAAGTAGAAGGTATGCAATTCGATCGCGGCTATCTTTCTCCTTATTTCGTTACAGATGCGGACAAAATGATTACCGAATTTGAAGATCCTTTTATTCTTCTGTTCGATAAGAAAATTAGTGTTATGAAAGATTTACTGCCCATCCTTCAGGAAGTAGCTCAAACCGGAAAACCATTATTGATCATTGCTGAAGATATTGAAGGTGAAGCTCTCGCTACTCTCGTTGTAAATAAATTGCGGGGCACTTTAATTGTGGCTGCTGTAAAAGCTCCCGGATTTGGTGATCGCAGAAAAGCTATGATGGAAGATATTGCAATTTTGACGGGTGGAACTGTAATTTCCGAAGATTTGGGAAGAAAACTAGAATCAACAAAACTTGTTGATCTGGGTTCTGCTAAGAAAGTAATAATTGATAAAGAAAATACTACAATTCGAGAAGGAATGGGTGAGAAAAAAGATCTTGATGCTCGTATCAAACAAATCAGAATTCAGGCTGAAGATACTACATCTGATTATGATAAAGAAAAACTTCAGGAAAGGCTGGCAAAACTCAGCAGTGGCGTGGCAGTTATCAAAATCGGTGCAGCTACGGAAACCGAAATGAAAGAAAAGAAAGCTCGTGTTGATGATGCTCTTCATGCTACTCGTGCTGCCATAGAAGAAGGAATCGTAACTGGCGGTGGAGTTACTCTCATCTATGCATCCAGGGCTATTGACGAAATGAAAATTACTTCCCATGAGGAACAAGTTGGTGCTGATATTTTGAAAAAAGCTTTGGCCATTCCTACTTATCAGATTGCTGCTAATGCTGGAGAAGAAGGTGCAATTATTGTAGAAAAAATTAAGAATTCAAAAGATATTCATTATGGATTCAATGCTTCTTCTAGAAAATTTGGAAACTTGTTCAAGACAGGTGTGATTGATCCTGCAAAAGTAATTCGGAGCGCAATTCAAAATGCAACCAGTATTGCCGGTCTGTTCCTCACAACCGAATGCGTTGTAACTGACATCAAAGAACAAGAACAACCAATGCCCGGAATGCCACCAGGAGGAATGCCCGGTGGTGGAATGGGTGGAATGTATTAATACCTTGAAAATTTGATAACTTAAACCTTCCATCCGGCAGTTGCCGGATGGAAGGTTTTTTTAGTCCAAAAAATTCTTGACACCAAAATCTGCAATTTTTTTCATACTCACCCAGTGCCGAAGTGGTGAAATTGGTAGACGCAGTGGACTCAAAATCCTCCGGACTTTTGTCCGTGCCGGTTCGAGTCCGGCCTTCGGCACCACTAAATAAAATTTGGAGGGATTTATTCATATTGTTAGATTTACTAATAGAGAACTCTCTTTTTACTAAATAATTCTGGAGGAAGAAACAATGAAAAGAAAATATATTTTTATGGCACTTATAGTAGCCATATTAGTACCTGCATCGGTTTTTGCAGTTTCTCAATCTGCCTTGATTTTCCTGTTGATTGAACCAAGTTCTCGTGCAGGAGCCATGGGCGCTGCTTATGTTGCTCAGGTCGATGATGCTTATGCCGGATATTGGAATCCCGGAGCTATGGCTTTCAATAGGAAAACACAGTTTGCCTGGATGCATTCAAACTGGTTTGGTGATGTACCTGGCATAAATGATATGTATATCGAGTATATTGCCTGGAATCAGTATTATGAAGATACAGGAAATTTAGGGGCTAACGTAATCTTCATTACTTATGGCAAGCAAGATGAATATGATGAAGACGGCAATTTTCAGGGAACTTTTATGAGTTGGGAAATTGCTCCTGCAGTTAGCTATGGTTATCAATTAGATGAAAAAACAGGAGTTGGTCTTACTTTCAAATTTATCTACAGCGATCTGGGACCTGGTCAGGGAGCATCTGACGAAACAAAAGGTCAGGGAATGTCTTATGCATTTGATATTGGATTCAAACGCAAAGACCTGCTTATTCGTGGATTCGATATCGGTTGGAATCTTCATAATATCGGACCGAATATTACATATATGGATGAATCCCAATCCGATCAACTTCCCTTGAACTGGAGAATGGGTATTTCTTATAGAGCCCTGGAATCCCAATATAATAAATTTACTGTAAATGCAGATATGAGTAAAGTTTTAGCCACAGATACAGATGAAGCTTTTTATGAGCGCATCTTCACAGCCTGGGGCGGTGATTATCCGATTATTAATTTCGGTGCTGAATATGTTTATCTTGATCTACTGTCCCTAAGAGCCGGCTACATCAGAGATTATTCCGGTGATATAATCGGTGCTTCATTTGGAGGTGGTATCCATCATACTTTCAAGAAAATGTATAAAGTCTCATTTGATTTTGCTTTCCAGCCTGCTGGTGGTATGACGGAATATAATAAAACTTTCTCTGCTAAACTCGAATATTAAGCTGCTGATAAATGAAAAAGCTTATTTTTACGGCTTTAGTGATCTCAGGATTGCTAATTCCGCAAATCTGTTTTGGCGAAAAGATACACCTGCTGAAAATCCAACCTGAAAAGAAAAATGAAAGAAAAATTCATCCTCTTGAGAATTCTCTTTCTGCCAATAAAAAGCGAACTGTTTCCCCAAAAAGATCAGAAAATTTTGAAAAACTACTGGTTTTGTTAATAGATTTTCCACAGGAAGAACCGGACAATCCTCAAACTACAGGAAATGGATCATTCATTCAGGATCCAGCAGGATATGATATTTCTCTGGGAAGACCTCCCCATGACCATGAATATTTCACAGCACATTTAGAAGCCCTCAGATATTATTATCTCGCTGCCAGCTTGGAAGCATACGAACTGGAATACGATATCTTTCCTGCCCCGGAAAGAGACAGTTCATTCACAGCTTACACTCTTCCCAATGAAATGGCATATTACCATCCGGTGGGAGCATCTGATGATTTGATGATCTCGCGTTTTGAAGAATATTTCACGGATTCATTTACCATCGCAGATGAAGATGAAAATATCGATTTCAGCCAATATGAACACTTTATGTTCATTCATGCCGGCTCGGATTGGCAACATGATATTTTTGGTGATACACCTTCGGATATACCTTCATTTTTTATTCGAGTGGGAGATGGTAAAGAAGTTTATGTAACTGATGGTTCTGACGGTACTGAAGTCATAATCGACCATGCGAGTAATGTGCCGGAAATGATAACTCAGGACATTGAAATTTATACGGACGGTTCTTATTCCGAAATTTACAATTATGGTGTGATAAATGCTGTAATGGCTCATGAATTCGGGCATTCTCTGGGTTTTGTGGATCTCTATAATACCAGAAATTTCAGTCCGGCAGTTGGTTATTGGGATATTATGGACAGCGGCGGTTCCAGTCTGGTTGGGCTGTTAGTTGAAGAAAATGGAGATGAAAGCGCTTTCTTTCTGGAAGGAATTTTTCCGAGTCTGCCCGGAGCCTGGACGCGTATTTTGGTTTGGGAAGATTATTTCAGAGAACATGATATTCTAAAAGATATTTCCGAACTGAATTTTAATGAAGATATCGAAATTCAACCGGCTGAGAAAAAACTAAATATATTTTCCGATAATCTACATTTTATCAAGGTTCCTTTAAATGAGGATGAATATCTTCTATTGGAAAATCGGCAGATCGATCCGGACGGTGACGGCGGAGCTACCATTAAGACCGATTTAGATCAGCGCGTTGTTTTATATCCTACCTATGTAGGAAGTTCGAATGAACCAACCTATGAATATGATTATCTGTTACCCGGTTGGGAATGGGAATGGGAACCTACCGAATATCGTTCTCTCGGCGGTGGAATAGTAATCTGGCATATCGACGAAACAATTCTTTATGAGAATAATAATTTTGAAAATAATTCCGTTAACATCAGTCTTTCACGCAGAGCTGTAAAAATTATCGAAGCAGACAACATCGATGATATTGGTAATCCATATTCAAGGTACTGGCGCGGAACTGTATATGAACCTTTTTTCAAATATAAACCGATTTTAGATGAAAATGGTCTTTTCGTTCAGTGGGAGGTTGTCAATTCAGGTGCAGCCACTTTTAATGATTCCATCTCTGCCACGACTCATCCGCCATTATTTACAAACGATGGTAATCCCTCCTTTTTTTCCATCTATAATATCAGCAGTTATGATATTGAGCCGGATTTGGAAAGAGTAATGTCTATCAAGTTTGGAACTCAATTTTTTGATGATACAAAAAAGATCGCAGAATTCGATTCTCTTTTTACTATCGGACAATTCGGGATTTCAGATAATTTGCCAACTTTTCCGGTTTATTCGGATAATGGAGTAGAATTTTTCTCGATTGTAGAAGATTCAATTACAAATCATTTTGGGATAACTATTCAACTTGATTTGGAGGTTACTCAACCGATTTTACCTGCTGATTATTCTGGAAATGGAAATGATGAATATTTATTCGTCTCAGAAAATACTCTCAATTTTCTTACGCCTGAAAACCCAACAAATCCCAATGTTTTCTCTTCTGAAATTGTAGATGCTCCACTCTTTATTGATGAATCAGACATTCTTGTTGTTCCAACGGTAAATAATTTATTTATTAATCAGGATTCGCTTCCAATCCAAAATGCAAAATTGGCATTTAATGGAAATAAGATCGTGGCAGCATCCGCAGGAAATATCTATCTTATAAATCCCTCCAATCCTGATGAATATGATATTATCTATTTCTCAGATTATGATAGTGATTATTCACCTGTTTGTTATCAGGATAATCTTCAACCGGAATATAACGCCTCTTTTATTCAGGGTGAAAATGGAGAAATATACAAGATTCAAAACAATGCTGCTGAAAAGATTTTTAATTTGTATCCGTACACTTCGGAATCTCCCACTCAGCTTGCCATCGGAGATTTCCTGGATAATGGTCAGGTTTACCTGGTTTTCGGTGCTGAAAACAGAATTTTTGCCATTACATTGGATGGAACTTTAGCTCCCGGATTTCCAGCGTATTTGGAAGATAAAATTATAAAACCCGGAACTTTTCCGAGAGTCATCAAATTTTCAGGAGAACCGATTCTACTTTTTGAAGAGGAGAACCAGGGTTATCTTGCTATAAATTCGGAAGGTAAGATCGAACCGTTCTTTTCTATTTTCTGGGATAAATCAGATTTAAATAATTATTTTTTCTGGGATGAATCCTCTGAAAAATTATATTTCATTTTTTGTGATAAAGAATCAAAATTGTTCTCATCATATCTGGAAAATATTTCTGAAAACCCTCTTATCTGGAATGGATTCAGGAATAATAAATTCTCTCTTTTTCAGGGAGAGATTGATTATCAACCTGTTGATGACAACAAACTAACTGCTTTTGCATTTCCCAATCCCAGCAAAAAAGGAGAAGTGCGAATTCGAGTTTTAAATGCAAAACACAATATTAAATTAAAAATATTTGACATTGCCGGTAATATTATCCAAAAAGTCTCTGTGGAAAAGAATCCAAACGATGTGCAGGATATTATCTGGAATTCCTCAAAAATTTCATCAGGAGTATATTTTGGCATCGTGAAATCCGGGGATGAAATGAAAAAAATCCCGATAGCAATCGAGAAATAAAGGAGTTAATTATGAATAAGAAAATTTTATCCATCCTGATTGTAATGATTATTTTTATCTCTATGGCAGCTCAGGAAATAAGAAACGATATTATTGCTGTGAATTATGAAAAAAAAAATGCCAGGAAAGCAATGCTGTTTTCTGCCATTTTTCCGGGTGCCGGACAATTCTACGCAAATCGTAATAGCATAACCACCTATATTTTTCCGGTGATAGAAATCGGTTTGTGGTATGGGCTGATGCATTTTACTAAAGAAGGACAGGATCTCGAGAAAGATTTCGAAAAATTTGCTGATGATCATTACAGCCGAACCTATCAACATGATGCCGAAGATGATCTGATTATTGCTCCATTGAACAACTCAACGTTTTATGATAATCATTTTCGTTTGGATGATGCAAATACTCAACACTTTTATGAAGATATCGGCAAATACGATAAATACATTTTCGGCTGGTTGGACTGGACAAGTATTTATGCAACACATCCTGATGGTTATTGGACAGGTCCAGACTGGATATGGGAAGAAGATGAATTGGGCAATAGATGGGAGGGTAATCATCCTACTGATTCTCTTTCATCATATTATGTAGGTAATGAAGAGTTGTATGATGGAAAGCTTGGACGATACAGCGGTATGAGAGCTGAATATATTTCGATGCGAAATGATTCAAGAGATTCCTATGAAACGGCAGATTTATTTGGTTTTGGTATTGTTCTCAATCATATTGTAAGTGCCTTTGATGCCTTGAGAGTTACCCAAAAATATAATAGGGAATACATTTCCGATAATTCTCTGAAAATCAAGTTGATGCCTGTAATGGTGCAAAACAATATTGCTCCTGCTCTCGTTATCAGCAAAAGGTTCTAATTGATGCTTATTCGTAAAGCAGGTTTTTTTATTTCTAACTCCCCTAATCCCTCTTTGCAAAAGAAGGGAAACATAGGTAAACTAAGAAGATACGAGTTCTCATTCTCCCCTTTCTTTTCCAAAGAGAGGGGCCGGGGGTGATTTTAAGGATGGACTTTAATAAATGAAAAAAATACTCCTTTTATTTCTCTTGCTGATCATTTCATTCAATCTTTTCAGCCAGCAATTATCAGCGAGAAAAGCAATGTTGTATTCTGTCATTCTCCCCGGTTTGGGAGAAATCTACACAAAGAATCCTACAAAAGCAGGATTTTTTCTGGGAGCGGAATTTGCTATTTTATTTTATTATTTCAGGTTCAAATCTGAAACTGAATGGAAAATAGATTCTTATGAACGATTTGCCTTTGCCAATGCCGGAGTTCCTGAAAACAGTTCGGATGTTTTATATCAAAATGCTCAAGATTATATCAGCAGTGAAGAGTATAATGCAAGAATCATCTTGGCAGCAAGGAATTATTTTCTTATTTACTTAAATGATGAGGAAACTTACCAGGAATATTTGAACTTGCATCTAATTCCTGAAGAAGAAGGCTGGGATTGGGAAACCGATAAAAACTGGTCTAAATTTAAGAAACTGCGTCGGCAAAAACAAGACCTGGAAATTTGTACCAATTTTGCTGTGGCTGGTTTAATTTTAAATAGGTTGGTAAGTGTTCTGGATAGTGCGATTTCTGCTAAAAAATATAATAAACAAAATAAATATTACGGCAAATTAACTGTTGCTCCGGTTTGGGAAAATAAAGGATTAAAAATTGGATACGAATATAAGTTCTAAACGCAGCATTTTCTTACTGATTTTAGTGTTAACTTTTTTTTGTACTCTTTCAGCCAAAAATATCAGTCCTGCCACAAATATGCTGAAATCGGCGATTTTCCCGGGCTGGGGAGAACTTTCCGTAGGTCATAAATCCGGTTATGCTCTCATGGCTGCTGAAATCTTGTTATGGTCTGCCAAATACTATTATTTGGAGGAATCCAATTTTAAAGAAACAGCTTCCTTCAAATACGCCATCAAATATGCTCATATCGATCCATCCCAAAATTATGATGAATCTTATTTTGGTCATCTGAAAAAATATACCAGTTCAGGTTATGAAGCCGGTGGCTACAATGCTCATATCCTAGCTGAAGCAGAAAAAATCGAAGACCCTGTTGCTCGCGAAGAATATATTCAGAACAATATCTATTCTGATGAATATTATTGGAATTGGGATAATAAAGATAAAAAGAAACAATACGGAGTTCTGAGAAAAAGAATTCTGCAATATTCCGATTATGTACAAGTATTTACCGGAGCGATTATTGCCAATCATATCTTCAGTGCAATACACTCCATGAGAATAAGTTCCAAATTAAAGAGATTGGAATTCAAAGTCGGATTTGATAAAGATTTGAATCCCGGCTTATTTTGCAGATATCAGTTTTAAGAAATAAGAGTTCAGCATCATTGGATGTTTTTGTCATCCTGAGCCGAGTCGAAGGATATAAAATAATGTGAGTTAACACTTCCACTATGCTCAGTGCGACAGTTCTGATAAAAATATTTTATTTACAAAATACTTTATAAAAAAACAAATTAGGAGATAAAAATGGCTATAATTATCACCGGAAAAAATCTAAAGATCGAAGATGTTTATAATGTGGCTGTTAGAAATGAAAAGGTTGAATTACATTCTGATGCTTTGGCACGAATAAAAAAATGCAGAGCTTTCATCGAAAAGAAGATCGAAGAAAAAGAAATCATGTATGGTGTAAATACCGGAATTGGTGAATTTTCTGAGATAGTATTAACCGAAGAGCAGATCAAACAATTCCAGAAATATCTTATTTATAACCATTCAGCAGGAATTGGCAAGCCATGTCCCATTGAACATGTTCGGGCAGCAATGCTATCTCGTGCCAATGTTCATGCAAATGGTAATTCTGCTTGTCGTGCTGATATTACCCAAACTCTGGTTGAGATGCTGAATAAGGGAGTTACACCCGTGGTGTGTGAGAAGGGAAGCGTGGGAGCTTGCGGTGATCTTTCTCCCATGAGCCAGATCGCTCTGCTCATGATGGGTGAAGGTGAAGCTTTTTATAAAGGTAAACGCCTGTCCGGAAAAACAGCATTGGATCAGGCAGGAATTCCCATTCCGGGTCTGAAAGCTCGAGATGGACTTGCCTGCATTAATGGCAGCAATCTAACAGCAGGAATGGCTGCAATCCAGATTTACGAAGCTGAAAGATTTTTGAAACAGGCAGAAATTGCTTGTGCCATGACTTTGGAAGCGTTGATGGCAAATCTTAAACCTTATGATGTTCGTCTTCATAAATTGCGCGGATTTCAGGGAGCTGTTACTTCTGCGGAAAATATCCAGAGAATGCTCAAAGGTTCGGAATTGCTGAAAGGAATAAAAGTAAAAGTTCAGGATGCATACAGCATGAGGTCTTCACCACAGGTTATCGGTGCAGCTCGCGACCAGCTTAGATGGACCAGAAGTCAACTGGAAATTGAACTTAATGGAGTGGGGGATAATCCCATTTTTCTGCCGGATGAAGAAGTGGTAATTACCGGTGCAAATTTTCAGGGCTCACCTATCTCTGTTCCGCTGGATATGCTGGGTGCAGTTATCACAATGGTCTGCGTGATTTCCGAACGTCGTCTGAATCGTCTTTTGAATCCTGCTCTCAGTGTTGGATTACCTGCATTTCTAACCAAAGGTGCTGGTATGTACTCCGGTCATATGCTTAGCCAGTACACTGCAGATATGATGATCGTGGAGCAGCGGATTCTTTCTACTCCAGCTTCGATTCAATCTATCCCGGCTGCTGCAGACCAGGAAGATTTTGTGAGTATGGGAATGAATACAGCACTGAAAACCAGGCAGATAATCGATAATGCCTACGGCATTTTGGGAATTGAATTCATTGCTGCTGCTCAAGCCCTTGATTTCCGGGATTTCAAATTTGGAACTGGAACTCAAGTCGCTCATGATGCTGTGAGAAAAGTGGTGGAACATCTCGATGTGGACCGAACACTTTACACAGACCACAATAATATGATGGAAACAGTGAAGATCCGCAAAATTCTGCATGCTGTGGAAGAAGCTATTGGAGAGCTGAAAACGTATTAGATAGATCAGTTGAAATTTATATTAATTATCAAAAAAAGAGGGATGAGTATTAAATCGGGTTTAGGATGTAAGCAATATTGTAATTATGAGTTGGTTGGATACACCTTTTTAATGGCGTGGCATACTAAAGTTAGGTGAAATTAATTTTTAAGTTGGAGGAACAATGAAAAACGTTTTTTTACTTTTTGTTATTTTAATTACTATTATCAGTTGTTCATATTCAGGATGGAGCTTGCATGAGCAAGGTTATATAAATAAAATTCCTGAAAATTATCAAAACTACTTTGGAGGTATTATAAAAGAACCTTCACAAGAAAATATCAATAATGCAGTAAATTTTGGGATTCAAGAAAAAGATAGCAACGCTCTAGAATATGCATATTTAACAAAAGCGACATTTGGCAATATGATAGTTTATTGCAAAATTTACACACCCTTAAGGCTCATTGCGGAACATAGTAAAAATTGTGCGAGAGAATATATTCATACTAACGATTCAACAATTAAGTATTTATCCAAAATGAACGCTGTTAAAATTGATGTTATGCCACAATATACAAGCACAACCACTTGGAATACTTATGCTTATGAAGAAGATTTTATCCTGTTGAGAGATGGTGTCCGAGTACCAACATTAAAACAACTTAATGCAATGGATAGAAACAATCCTTTTGATTTTATAATTGCGCCAGAAATAAATGACATACAAAAAAAAGCTATGCAAGATGCTATGCAATATACTCAACTCTATACTTCAGCTTACACAAAAGAACAAAAGATAACTTATTGTAAACAACTTAAGATGATGGGTTATTCCAATAATGATATTGTAAACTACACTGGATTTCCTGCAGATTCTGTTAGTGCATATATTGGTAAAGTAAAGATTAATAAGGTTGATATTATTTATTTTACTGAAAAGGATAACATTTACAGTATAGAGGAACTAAACAAACCAGGCAACTTTGAAATTGTTTTTCGTACTCCAATAACAAATAATTTGCTTGATTCCGGAGACCAAGAAAAACGCTTTTCAATATCCTTTAAAAAATATAAATAATTTAAAGGATAAATTAATAATCAAATCACCTAACAAAGCTGTTCACGAAAGGGTTCGTAGCACAGCCAAAACATTAAGTGTAATAATTAACAATAATAAATAAATATGGCACATTATAAAAAACAACACTTTCTTTCCCAATTTTATTTAAAAGGTTTTTCAAGACCAAATCCACATCCTAAAAGCAAAGGATGTCAAAATTGGTTTTATGATATAATAAAGAGAAAAATTTGTTTTCAAGAACCCCATAATTTTGCTTTTCGACATTATATGTACTCTAAAATTTCGAAAGATGGAAGTTATGATCCTTCGTTGGAGAAATATTTTAGCAGGCTTGAAAATAAAATGAAAGTTCTATTTAATAAAATTGATAATAATATATTTGCAATTAGAAATAATAAAGAGATAATGCAATTTGATAATTCTGAAAAAGAATTACTTATTCAATTTCTATTTTGGAATATAAAAAAAAATCCATCTATGAAAAAAAAAATAGAAAAGATGATTCTTAACAAGATTGTAAATGATGATAGTTTATTAGTCAGTGAAAAAGATTTCGATAATATTAAGATTTTTATTCAAAATACTACGGTAGATTTGATTAAAAATCTTGGTGATGAAGAAGAAGAAAAAATTATGAATATTTTATTAAACAAAAACGTCTTCTTTTTCTATTTGTCTAATGATGAATCAAGTTTCATAACAATTGATAATCCAATTGTTATATTTAATCAATCAAATTTGGATGGTATTATTTATGAAAACACTGAAATTTATTTTCCATTAAATTCACGGTGTCTTATTTGGCTTTTTGAAACAGGTAGAAAATTCATATTTAAAAAAATGCCTAATAGAAAGAAACTCTTTGAACTGAATGTTTATATTGCAAAAAAAGCGAAAGAGTTAATTATTTCGAGGGATAAAAAATACTTATTGAAAATAATCAAAAAACTAAAATATCCTATTACTAATCACACTTAACAAAAGCAATCACAAATTCCGCAAGCTCAGTTCGTGGGGTGCTAATTATTATCCTTTTAAATCCATTACCTATTTTCGTGTTAATTCGCGTTTATTCGTGGCTAAACTTCTCCAAAATCTGTTGGAAATCATCTGCATAAAAATCTGCAATCTCAGAAATTTCTGTCTTCTCTTTTTTAGAGTATTTATCATAAATGGCAAAAACTTTCATGCCTGCTTCTTTAGCTGCTTTCACGCCAACTAAAACATCTTCAATAACAATACATTCGTTCGCATCGATTTCTAATTGAGATGCTAATTTCAGGAAAATATCCGGAAAAGGTTTACCTTTTATTTCTTCACAACCGGCAACAATACAATCAAAATAATCCAGCACGTTATTTGCTTTCAGAACTATTTCTGTGAGATACCTGGAATTACTGGTTCCGATTCCTAACTTGATGTTTTTGCTTTTAAGATATTGAATTAGTTCGAAAGCACCGGGTTTCAGTTTAACATCGTTCTCATAATGATGAGCAACCATTTCGGTCCACTCATTCATAATTTCGTCGAGTGTATCAGGCAGGTTAAATCTTTTTTTGAAGAATTGAGCAATTTCAATGAAACTGTTTCCACCCTCAACCTGTGAGAAAAGGTTTTCCTGAACCTCAATATTTCGTTTTCCCAAGTATTCCACATCGACCTGGAACCACACTCCCATCGAATCTATGAGAGTTCCATCCAGATCAAAGATTACAGCTTTATATTTCATTTTTTACCACGAAGCCACTAAGGACACTAAGTTCCACTAAGTTTCTTTCTTTTATCTTTAATCTTTTTGCTTTCTGATTTTGCCTTTTATCTTTATTCTTTGATCTTTCTCAAAGCACGAGCTTTGAGTTACATCTCCACAAGTTTGGCTCTAACTTTTGCACTGGTCATATCCATAATCCAGACCACTGCAGCAATCAGCCAGATGATAACTCCAACATTGTGCCACCTGAGAAGCTGCTGCTGCTGAAGCAGAAGCAAGCCAATTCCACCGCCACCAACAAAACCTACGATCGTAGCCATGCGAACATTTATATCCCAGCGGTAAATCGTAAAAGCCAGGTAGGGTGATATTATTTGAGGAATCACTGCGAAAATCCAAACCTGGAATGTATTCGCTCCGGTTGCTTTTATGGCTTCCACCGGTCCTTCATCTATGTTCTCGATCTGTTCGGAATATAGTTTCGTTAGAGCTGCAATCGAATGGATCATCAAAGCCAGCATACCGGCAAAAGGTCCGATTCCCACCCACACACTGAAAATAATTGCCCAGACAATCGCTTCAATGGAGCGGAAAATAGTGGCAATCGTGCGAACAATTAGATAAACTGAATTTCCTAAGAAAGTTTTTGGCATAAGATTACGCGCTGCTAAAAAACTGAGAACAAAAGCGAATGGAATGGCGAAAATTGTTGCTAAAAGAGCTAAAAAGATTGTTTCAGCTAAAGCAGATAAAGCTATATTTAGCATATTTGAGTTCTTCTGAGCATATTCAAAAATTGAAGACTTATATTCCAAAAGCTCATTTGCATCTAATTTTTTCTTTAAATCTAATGATAACACTTTTTTAGTTGTATACGATTTATTTTTTATTCTTTCTAGTTTTTCCAAAACTACTAAAGGAACATCATTTTCTCTCAATTCTTCAAAAGATTTTTCAGTAAGTTTATAACCGATTATGCTGGGATCAAATATTCCGGATGATATTCCTCTTGCATTTTTAAATTGTGTAAAGAATTTATAAGGATTAACTTCCACCAGGTTCCATCCTACAACAAAAGTAATTACCAGCAAAAATACTATAGTCCAACCCCAGAAGGTTTTTTTCCATTTCAGATTTGTCAGCTTGGTGGGAGAAAATATTTTCCTTCCCAGAGACATTCCAAAAGACAAGAAAACCAGAGTAAAAACTAATGCGGCAATAAGTATATGAATATTCGTATTTGTAAGTTCAATTTCAAACCAGCTATGAATAAGAAAATAGCTGCATCCAAACACATAGATCCAAAAAAGAAGGTCTGTAAAAAACGCTTGTATAATAGATTTTATCTTATTGTTTTTCATTTGATTTCCACCTCCTCAGCTTCTTCACCGTAAATTTTCTTGAATTTCTTTTCATCGATTTCTTTGGGAGTTCCTTCAAAAACAATTTCACCATCTTTTAGGGCTACAACTCTTGTACCGTATTTTCGGGCTAAACTGAGAAAATGTAGAGAGCAAATAACGGTCATATTATCTTTCTTGTTTAATTCACCCAGGTATCTCATTACAGAATCAGCAGTGGCTGGATCGAGGCTGGCAACTGGTTCATCAGCCAGAATCACTCGTGGATTTTGCATGAGAGCCCTTGCAATTGCCACTCTCTGCTGTTGTCCTCCACTCAGATTCTTTACTTTTTTATCTGCGAATTCCAATAATCCTACACGTTTAAGATTATCCATTGCTAATTTCATATCTGCTTTATGCTGGGCAAAAGTAACTGAATGACCCAAAGAAACATAGCCCAGTTTTCCTGTGAGAACATTTGTGAGAGCGGTTAAATTCTTGATAAGATTGAACTGCTGGAAGATCATGCCGATCTGCCTGCGGATGCGGCGAAGAGTTTTACCGGTGGCTTTAACTACATCTCCATCACAGATATAAATTTCACCGGAAGTGGAATCTATCAATTTGTTCATACATCTCAGAAGTGTAGATTTTCCTGAACCGGATAAACCCAGCAGAATGCAGAATTCACCTTCTTTCACAGTTAAGTTCATTCCTTTTAGAGCATGAGTTCCGCGAGCATAAATTTTGTGAAGGTCTTTGATTTCAATTATATTATTCATTTGATCAATTCCGTTGCATCTGTTCCTAGGATGTTCAAGGTTTGACGGACAACATCATAATCGCTATCTTTGGCACGAATAAAATTATCGATGTCCAACAAATTCACCAAAGTTTCGTGTCCTTCTTCCGATGCTGCAAAATCAAGTAAACATTGCACAATTTTCTCTCTCATTTCAGATGGAAAATCTTTGCGGAAAGTGACTGTATCATTCGGAATCCAATCTGTATATCCAATGATTTTGATCTTTTCAACAACATCCGGATAAGTTTCCAGCACAGCTCTGCGCGCATCGCGGACCGTGCCGTCTTCATTTGGCGGAGACCAGAAAGTGCAGCCGACATCTGCAGTTCCCTGATAAACGGCTAAAATGGCTTGAGGATGACCGCCTGCATACATCATATCTTTCGGTTTGATTCCTTTTTCTGCTAAAATCGCGGATGGATACAAATAACCGGAAGTAGAAGCTGCATCTGTGTAAGCAATGATCTTGCCTTCAATATCCTCCAAAGAATTAATATCACTGTCTGCCCGTGCCAGGAATTGCCCGCGATAATTTTCTAAGCCATTCCGCACAGTAGTCAAAGCTACTTCTGCACCAAATTTTTCATTTGCCAGAATATAGGCAAAAGTCGCAAGCCAGGCAATATCAGTTTCATCTGTGCCGAGTGCTTCGATAACAGAAGCATAACTGGTGGGAACTGCCACTTTGAAATGATAACCTGTTTTTTCGGATAAATAATCTGAAACTGCTTTGCCGCTGGTAACGATCTTTCCGGCTTCCATTGATGGTACAAAATACATCTTAATCGGATTTTTTTTTGTACCTAATTCTGCTTGTTGTACACAACTGAAAATAACTAAAATCAGCAAAACTAAAATAATTTTAACTGCTCTCATTCTTACTCCTCAGCCACTAAGAACACGAAGTAACGCAAAGAGTATTTTTCTTCGCCTGCCCCATAAGAAGGAACGACTGTATCGGGGTGCTTTTTATGAACTTCGTGGCTAATTTTATTTCTGTTTTTTCTTTCGTAAACTTTCATAATTCATATTATACTTACCGAAGCTTGGCTTTAGCTCCTCACTCCGATATTATTTTCTTTAATTCTAATAAATTATTTATTTCATACGTCGGATGAATATCTAATTTATTGTTCCACATATTTTGATTGAACCAACAAGTGTCAATGCCAAAATCATTTCCACCTTTAATATCTGAAACCAGGTTATCTCCAACTAACAAAATGTCATTTTTATTTTTATTCTCCAATTTCTGCAAAGCGAATTCAAAAATTTCTTTGTGTGGTTTGGGATAGCCGATTTCCTCTGAGATAAACAACATTTTAAAGAAAGAAGCAAGTTTTGAATTTCCAATCCTGGAACGTTGAACATCTGCCAGACCGTTGGTGATAATTGCCAGTTCACATTTTTTATGAAAATATTTTACAATTTCTTCTGCTCCATCAATTAAAAAACTGCATTCAGATAGAAATTTGAGATAAGTTTTGCTGACTTCTGCAGGATCAAGTTCGAGGTGTGCAACTTTGAAAAGCCTTGAAAAACGCTCAACTCTCAAATTTGTAGAAGTAATTTTTTTATCTTCAAATTCACGCCAGATTTTGGCATTAATTGTTTTATACTTTTTATGTATGGAATCCAGATTTTCTCTTATTTCAAAAAAATCAAATGTTTTTAAGAAAGCGAATGATTCAGCTTTTCGATAATCAAACAGCACACCATCAGCATCAAAAAGAATGGTTTTGTATTTCATTCATTCTCCGTTTATCAATATCTAAATCCTTTTCCTGATATTTTATTTCAATATTAAACGTCAACCTGATTCTTGATTTTAGCAAAGATATTTTTAAACTTGTTGTATCTTATTCCCAAGATATTAATGTGAAGGTAATTAAATCGATAATTTCCATATAGTTCTTAACAGATAAATTCGTTAATCATGTCGTAAAACTTGACAAAAGAAATCGATCTAATTTATCTGAATATGCAATTTGGAGAAAAAATGTTGAACAAAGAGAAATCCCGATTTTCGTGGAAATATATAGTTTTATCATTTATTGTGTTAGTAATCTATACTATAACCTTTGCTGCAGAATACACCGTTCCGCGCTTTGCGTATTCAGTTTATGCCGGAGACCTGGATTTGGACGGTGATAAGGATATTGTTGTGGGACATAAAACTGCATGGGGACATGATAATCCAACGATTTCTATTTTGCTGAATGAAGGTGCAGGAACATTTACAATATTTGATACTTCTTTTGTTTTTTGTGGTTATCAGGAAAATATATTTGCCCAAAATATAGACGATGACAATTATCCAGAAATAGTTACATTTATGGCTGATTTTTCATCTGGAATAGCAGATAGATATATTAGAATTTTCTACAATGAATATGGATTTTTTAATGTATTTACAGACTTTACACTAAATACAAGCGAAGTTGTTGCTGATATTAATTATGGCGATATAGATAATGACAACGATATAGATATAGTAGTAGCATCAAATAACGGTCAGTTTTGGGGAGTTTTATATAATAATGGAACGGGTCAATTTTCATTACCTGAATATCATTATGTAACCGGCTATTATCCTGTTGATATCGCATGTGGTAATTTAAATGAAGATAATAGAAATGATATTGCCATTTGCGCCCAGAAAACAGAAGTATATTTCAGTTACGAAACAGGTTTCCAATGTTTAACCCTTGAAGAAAACAATTTTAAAAATGAAATAAATATAGCAGATATGGATTATGACGGAGATAATGATATAGTTGTTTTAGTTGATTTACTCATGATGGGCTATACTGGAATAACAATATATGAGAATATTGGTAATGATAATTTTTACCAGCACGATGAAGTATTATTTCAACCGGCATTGGGACATTTTGAAATTTCAGATCTAAATAATGATAGTTTTCCCGATGTAGTTTGTACTGGTTATTATGACGGCATATATATTCTCTACAATGAAGGAGATTATATTTTGTCTGAACCTCAATTTATTCCTCTTTCAAGTGGTGAAGAATTTCTCCAAAGATCATTCTGTGCTGATTTGGACAATAATGGTTTTAACGATATAATTACAATAAAAGTTGTAAGTGCTCTTATGCCATCAACATTAATAGTTCTTTTTAACGATGGAAATGGGAATTTTGTTGAAGAGCCACAGGTCTCAATAGATAATTATGAATTAGTAATTAATAATTATAAATTATCAAATTATCCAAATCCGTTTAATCCGAAAACAAATATCAGTTTTCAATTATCAGAAAAATGTAAAATAAGTTTATCGATTTATAATACTAAAGGACAATTAGTTAAAAAACTAATCGATAATGAAACATTTCAAAAAGGAAGACATTCTGTAGTCTGGAATGGATATAATGATTCAGGCAAGTTAGTTGGTTCAGGTGTTTATTTCTATAAAATGAATTTAAATGGAAAATCAGAATCAGTGAAGAAATGTTTGCTGTTGAAATAGTGTCAGCGTTAAGCAAGAAGAAAGCTGAGAAAACTCAGCACATGCAAAAAATTTCAAGTTTGAAAGTACTCAGATTTGAACTTTAAAAGGAGGAAAAATATTATGAAAAGACCATTAATCATTATCATCATTGTTTTAGTCGTGGCAGCGATTGTTTATTTTTCGGTTTTCTATCCGCAACCATTTAAACAAGATATTGCAGGCACGATCGGTGGTGTGGAAAAAGCTGAGAAATTCCGTGGTGAACAATTAGATGAAGATGTAATCTTGATCAAAAATGAAGATTTTGTTAAATTCAGCCAAAGTGCGGAATGGCAGAATCTTCTGAAAAATGAAGAATTTTTAAAATTAGTTACGAGTCAGGATTTCCAGAGAGTTGTTCTCTTTAATATGGATATCCAAAAAGTCGTTATTGTATCACAGGATTTCCAGAATCTTCTGCAGAATGAAAATTTCCAGAAAATTGCTGCTTCCCAGGATTTTCAGAAATTTACAGATAGCGATGAATTTAAAGCTGTTTACAGCCAGGATTTCCAGAAGATTTTTTGCTCACAGGATTTTCAGAAAATTTATCGCTCACAGGATTTCCAAAAATTATCTGATAATGAAAAAATCTTAAAGGCTATTTATAGCCAGGATTTCCAAAAACAATTTATGTCTCAGGATTTTCAAAAGCAATTTATGTCTCAGGATTTCCAGAAACAATTTATGTCACAAGATTTTCAAAAGGCATATATGTCTCAGGATTTTCAGAAAATTTTTTGCTCACAGGATTTTCAAAAGTACGCGTCTCAGGATTTCCAGAAAATATATGCTTCTCAGGATTTCCAGAAAATATATGCTTCTCAGGATTTCCAGAATCTTATGCGGAATGAAAATTTCCAGTCTTTCTTTAATGATGAAAAACTTAATGCTGTGCTTTTTTCATCAGAATTTCAAGATGCTGTTAGAAATCAAGCGGAAGAGTTAGGGGCAATATATTAAATTCTTTCTCGAGTTGAAAACTCCAATTATTTAGATTCTGTCCATAAACTCAGGTTTTTCGACTCGTAAGGAACGACGAGTCGAGAAAAAGTGTTTATTCAAGCTACTTCGAGTCGTTATCGCAAGCTCCTTACAACTCGAAACAGTACTTTATGGTATAGACTCTAAGTAGTATAGAGTAAAATATATATATGAAAAAGCACCCGATAATATTTATCATTCTCAATTTATTATCTTCTTTAATATTCGCACAAGATCTTAACAACCTGAAAACCAATGATTTGAATCTACTTTATTACAGCAATGCACATTCTTATATTGTACCGCATCTTGCCAGGTGCTACACAAACACCTGGAATTATTACAAGAATTTCTGGGATTATATTCCTTCAGAAAAAACTACAGTTTTCATCGAAGATTTTGCTGACTGGTCAAATGGAGGAGCTTCCGCTGTTCCGCTCAACCTGGTTTACATCGGTATGTCACCCTATATGTATGTATTTGAAGTTGCACCTTCCAATGAGCGAATGAGCCTGTTGATGCATCATGAACTCACTCATATTGTTGCCATGGATAAAGCAGCGAAAAAGGATAGATTTTACCGGAAATTGTTTGGCGGGAAAATTCAGCAGAAACCGGAAGATCCCATTTCCATGTGGTTCGCTTATCTGGCAATTCCACGAAAATTTGCTCCTCGCTGGTATCACGAAGGAATTGCAGTTTTCATGGAAACCTGGATGTCAGGCGGAATTGGTAGAGCTTTGGGTTCTTATGATGAAATGATTTTCCGCTCTATGGTTCGCGATTCCACCCATATTTATCATCTCGTCGGATTGGAAGCAGAAGGAACTTCCATCGATTTCCAGGTGGGAGCAAATTCCTATCTTTACGGAACGAGATTTTTTAACTATCTTGCCAGCAGGTACGGACCCGAAAAATTGATCGAATGGGTTTCCAGAACTGATGACAGCAGACGCTATTTCTCTCACCAGTTTAAGAAGGTTTATCATACTCCTCTTACTGATGAATGGACAAAATGGATAATTTTTGAGAAAGAATTCCAACACGAAAATTTGAAAAAGATCAGACAAAATCCGGTAACCAAAATCGAACCGATCACAGATAAAACTCTTGGTTCAGTATCTCAAAGCTATTATGATGAAAAGCGAGACAAACTCTATACAGGTTTGAAATACCCGGGTCAGGTTGCACATCTGGCTGCCATAGATATTAAGACCGGCAAGATTGAAAAGATATGTGATGTGAAAGGTGCTTCTACTTATTATACCTGCTCTCTAATCTATGATGAAGACAATGAAAAACTCTTTTTCACTACCGATAATTTTTATTATCGTGATCTAAATGTTGTAGATATCAAAACGAAAAAAGTTGAGCGTTTAATTACCGACATCCGAACCGGTGATCTGGCTTTTAATAAACAGGATAAATCCATCTGGGGAATTCGTCATTATAATGGTATTTCCACGATCATTCGGCTCGAATCTCCTTACAAAGAGTGGTTGGCAATTCATGCTTTTCCGTATGGAACCGATATGTATGACCTTGATATTTCTCCTGATGGTAAAATCCTGACAGGAGCAATTACCCATATTAGCGGACACCAGGAACTTGCCAGGTTTGATATTGAAAAACTCCAAAATGGAGATGCATCCTATACACAGATTTTCGATTTTGATTACAGCTCACCTGCGAATTTCGTCTTTTCTTCAGATGGTAGATATTTATTTGGCACTTCCTATTATTCCGGAGTTTCCAATGTTTTCCGCTATGATTTCCAAATAGATGATATGAGCATTCTCAGTAATTGTGAGACCGGTTTTTTTCGCCCGGTACCTGTAAATGATGACTCTCTTATAGTTTTCAATTATGTGGGAGGAAAAGGTTGGATTCCGGGTTGGATTGAAAACAAACCGATGGATAAAGTTGGAGCTATCAAATATCTGGGACAGGAAGTTGTGGAAAAGTTCCCCATTGTATCCCAATGGACAGACGGTTCTCCTGCCAAAATCCAATTGGATTCATTGATTGTATATGAGGGTCCTTATAAAAATTGGAAAAATATGCATCTTTACTCAGCCTATCCGATTGTGGAAGGTTACAAAGATGAAATCTCTCTCGGATATCGATTTGAAGTGGGGAATGATATTGGTTCAAAACAGTTTCAATTAATTGCTTCTTATTCACCTTTTGCCGAATCCCTCAAAGAAGAAGAAAAATTACATCTGAAATTTAAATATCTTACTTCAGGTTGGGAAGTGAATGCATCTTATAATCATGCCAGTTTTTATGATCTTTTCGGTCCCACTAAAGTAAGTAGGAAAGGATATGCCCTGGGTTATAAATATAAAAAGAATTTGATATATGACAAGCCAAGAAGTCTTAGTTATACTTTTGCTTTGGAAGCCTTCAAAGAAATGGATATTTTACCTCAGTACCAAAACGTAAAGGCGGATTATACAAGCATGTTTACTGCTTCCACTGTGTTTCAATATAGCAATACAAAAAAATCGCTCGGTGCTGTTGATGAAGAAAAAGGACTCAAACTCGGATTGATCCCGAATGCGACTTATATAAATTCCAAACTCTTTCCCAGCATAATCTCGATTGCAGATTATGGTATTGCACTTCCCATTCATCACTCTTCAATCTGGCTCAGAAACTCATTTGGTGTTTCTGCAGGTGATAGAGAAGATTCATTTTCAAATTTTTATTTTGGAGGTTTTGGAAATAATTACATCGATTACAACAACAAAAATGAAGGTAAAAACGAAAAAAGGTATCGTGCTCATTACAGTTTTCCGGGTCTTGAAATAAACCAGATTGGTGGCACGAACTTTGTGAAATCTATCTTGGAATGGAATCTTCCACCAATTCGCTTTCGCAGAATCGGAATGACTGCCTGTTATTTAAGATGGGCTCGCACTGCCATTTTTACATCGGGAATAATAACAAACCCGGACTCGGAAGATTTTCAAGAAAAGTACTTTGACGTTGGAGCTCAAATCGATTTTGAATTTGTGCTGCTTTCCATTTTCAAATCTAAATTTTCATTGGGATATGCGATTGCATCCGATTTGGATTGGAATACTTCAGAAGAATTTATGATAAGCCTGCAGCTACTGTGATAACAATAGTTAAAATTTGCTTCAGTCTTTTTCCTGTTCTACTTTTTCTGCTTGTTTTGATAATCTTAGACAGCTATAAACTTCTTAAACTAAGATCAATTCTGAAAACCCTACTTATCGGATGTTGTGTTGCACTTTTATGTTATGTAATAAACAAAATCTTTTTCAAGTTTTCTGAAAATCCAGACAATATTACTTATTATTTCGCTCCTTTAATCGAAGAATTTTTAAAAGCACTTTTTCCAATTTATCTTATCAAGCAAAAGAAAATCGGTTTCCTCGTTGATGGAGCGATTTACGGTTTTGCGATTGGCGCTGGTTTTGCCTTTGTGGAAAACATCTATTATCTTCATTACCTTTTGAATAATAATTTGTTCATTTGGATTATTCGTGGTTTTGGAACAGCTTTCATGCACGGAGGAACTACTGCCATTTTTACGATGATAACAGTGTATCTCATCGAACGGTTTAACAGTGAAAAGTTCGTCATTTTTCTTCCTGGTTACTTGATTGCTTTCATTTTACATTCCTTTTTTAATCATTTTTATTTTTCGCCTATGATAACAACTGTAAGTCAATTGCTGCTGCTTCCCATTCTCATGATGGTGATATTTTCAAGAAGTGAAAAAGGATTGCAAAACTGGATGGAAACAGGTTTCATTACAGATGTAATGCTTCTTGAATTTATAAAAAAAGGAAAATTCAAAGAGACGAAAGCCGGAAAATATCTGGATCGTTTCGCAAAGAGATTTCCCGGTGAAGTAGTAATGGACGTGCTTTGTTATCTCAGGATTTATTTGGAACTTTCTATTCGTTCAAAAGGTTTTCTTCTGATGAAGGAAGCGGGAATGGAAATAATAATTGATACTGAGCTAAAAGATAAAGTAAAAGAATTATCTTATTTGGAAAAGAGTATTGGAAAAGCTGGAAAAAGCATATTAGCTCCCTTGCTTCATTTATCCAAAAAAGATTTATGGCAAATGTCTTTTTTGAAAGAATCGGTGAATATTGAATGACAAATTAGCATTTTAGCAATTTAGCATTTTAGCTATTTTGACGTAGGAACGTTGATCTCCGTCATTCCCACGCGGGAGCGTGGGAACAAGTTTTTATTTGATATTGACATTGAACACTATTTACAGATATTGACCATAATTTTTTTACTCTTTCCCAACTTACCAGTTGGTGAAGTAATAATGGAGGAAAAGTGAGAAAATATTTTTTGATGATTTTAATGCTGTGTTTTGCTGTACTTTCGGCGAATCTGCAGATTTTAGAAAGCACTCCCACGCGTATAATAGTTGAAATTGATTTGGATAATTATTCAATTCAGCAAGAAATGGATTTCACAACGGTTATCTTTTCAGACTGGTTAGATTCCGGGATTGCGGGGGCGCCATCTCTTCCCATTAAAGTTTTGAACATTGCAATTCCTCCGAATGGAAAAATTTCGGCAAAAATAATTTCTCAGGAAATTAAAAAAGAATCGCTTGAAAAGCCGATAAGACCCACTTTGAAAATAATCGATCAGGGAGAAATGTGCGATTTTTTCTATGAAGTAGACGAAGAACTTTATTCCAAAAGAGATGAACACTTTTTTGAGCTTCTGCCAGAAATGCGTTATCGTTATTATCAGATTGTTCCGATTAATATTTCTCCATTTTTATATGATGCAATGAAGAATGAACTGACCATTTCGGAAAAAATGGTTTTGGAAATTAAGATTTCAGGTGATGTTTTTTTTAGAAATATAATTCCCGATAAATTTGAAAAGATTTACAGGAATTTTATCTTTAATTATGATACAGCAAAATTCTGGATGACCAAAGAAAAAAATGAAATCAGTCATTTTCGTTTTGAGGAATCTGATTTCTGGTTCAGGTTTGAGTCGCATCAAACAGGACTTCATGAACTATCCTTTCAGCAGCTTTCCCAAATTCCGGCTTTTTGTGAACCGGATTCGATCAGGATTTTTACAACAATTCAAAAAATTATCAATCAAGAAACTGGAGATTATCGATTACAGATTGTTGAGCTCCCAACCTTGATAGAAGCTGGTGATGATGGCAAATTTGATCCGGGAGATTATGTTTACTTTTTGGATGAATTTAGAGAAGATAAAAGATTGAAATCTTATTCAATGCAAAGAAGATACTGGCTAACTTTTGGCGGGCAATATCATAATAAACCGGTTCGAATAGAAGAAGGAATTAATAGAAACTCAGCATTTTCAGTTTCAGATTTTTCCCGTAAATTCCCAAAAGATTTAACCAATCGCGAAGATGAAATTGAATGTCTTATTATTTCTCATCACGATTTTTTATCGCATTCGGATTCTCTTGCAAACATTCATTTTAGAAATTTTGGCATCATAAGCGAGGTTGTGGATCAGCAGGATATTTTCGATCAATATGAAGAAGACCCGCTTGGAATTAAGAACTTCATTCAGGAATGTTTTGAGAGTGCAACTGGATATAACCTCCAGCAGGTTATCTTAATGGGTTCCGGGACAAATGAGTGGGAAAATTCTACCAATAAAAACAAAGTTATGGTCTATGCAAACCTTGATGGTTCTATTATGGATGATAATTTTGTTACTTTCAGTGGAAATTTACCAGAACTTTCAATTGGCAGATTACCTGCTCAGAATACTTCTGATATGGATTTACTTATTGAAAGAACCCGTAAATATATTGAAGAACCAACTCTGGGTTGGTGGAAAAATGAAATATTGATCGCTGCAGATGATGAACATAAAGGAGATCATCTGGAAGGCTATGGAACTTCTGGTATGAATCATACTCTAAAAGCCCAGCAAACTGCTGATATGATTAAAGATAGTGTTTATGTATATAAAGTTCTGGGCATTGAATATGAGTTTGATGAATATCAGAACAAACCGGATGCACGAAATGATATGATTGATAAAGTCAATGATGGGAAACTGGTATGGTATTTCATTGGGCATGGCAATGAAGATGTTCTGGGAGACGAGGGATACTTTAAAGGTTCACTTCATATAAGATTGTTGGATAATGTAGAAACTCTCCCACTGTTTATCGCAGCTTCCTGCGAAGTTGGTCGTTTTGATGATGTAAATTATGATTGTATGGCAGAGAGATTGTTGTTTGCACCAAATGGAGGTTCTATCTCATCCATCGCAGCTACACGCGGAAGTTCACCGGATCCAAATGCTCTTTTGATGCAGAGATTATTAGTTAATATGATTTTAGATAAAGAGAACCAGGGAATGGCTCTGTTGGATGCAAAGCTTAATTCTCCCTATTGGCATATTTATAATAACAAATTATACAACTTATTGGGTGATCCGCTTCTTCCCATCGTTTCTCCGAAAAGGATTGGTAATATTTATAATGTTCCGGATAGCGTGCAAGCCAGACAAACTGTAACTGTAGCCGGCAATATTGGAAATGTATATCAAAATGGTGTTGGAGAAATAAGAGTTTATGATTCCGAATACTGGCTGCATTATGAGAATTCTATTCCTTCGGATCCTCGGGTTTATTCTGTGGATTATACCAGAAACGGTAATTCGTTTTTCAAAGGAATGGTTGGCTTGAGCAATGGAAATTTTGAATCCACTTTTATTGTTCCCGATGATATTCGAGG
The DNA here is from genome assembly GCA_013203665.1 of Armatimonadota bacterium. Taxonomy (GTDB): domain Bacteria; phylum Cloacimonadota; class Cloacimonadia; order Cloacimonadales; family TCS61; genus JABMPU01. The sequence goes on along the minus strand of JABMPU010000012.1, from coordinate 23,503 downwards.
TGGTGAAGAAGGTCGCATTATTATGTATTTTCAAAATGAGTTGGATCAAAAGAGTTTTTTAACGTTCTATCATCCTATGAAGCTGAGTAAAATTCCTGTAGATAGCATAAGCACTGATGAACCATTAGTTCAAATCTGGATAGATTCCAGGAAATTCGAAACCGGAGATTATGTTTCCACTGATCCGCTCTTTATAGCTGCAATCTCAGATAGTAATGGTATAAATATCTCGGGAAGTCCCGGACGCAGAATGTTGCTTCTTTTGGACCACAGCGAAGATCCTGATGACTTGATCGATGTTACTTCCGGTTTTGTATATGATTTGAATTCTCATACTAAAGGGGAATTAACCTGGCAGCTCTCAAACATTTCTGAAGGTAAACATGAGATTCAACTTGTTGTTTTTGATAATTTTGGAGTTTCAACTATTGCAGAAATAGATTTCATGGCAACTAAATCTGATAAAGTGGCAATCAAAGATATGTTGCCCTATCCCAATCCAATGCCAGATGATGGATATTTTACGTTTGTCATCACCGAGCCTGCTGATATAACGATCACAATTTATACAATTACAGGTAGGAAAATCCGAACGTTAAAGCAGCCAAATTGTGAGGTGAATTTCAATAAAATATATTGGAACGGAAGAGATGAAGATGGCGACAAAATTGCTAATGGAACATATTTTTATAAACTGAAAGCAAAGCATCTCCAGAATAAAAAAATCACTGAGAAAATCGGGAAAGTTATTATTTTGAAGTGATGATTGACAAGATATTATCCATCAAATTTTTTTGACTGTCTTAAAGAAAATTCTATAGATAATGATATAATAAAATCGGGGGAATAATGAAGAATTACGACATGGAAGATATCAGGAATATTGCATTAGTAGGTGCATCCGGAGCCGGAAAAACGAGTCTGGTAGAACAGATGCTGTTCAATGTGAAATCCATAACGAGAGTAGGAAAAGTGGAAGATGGAAACACGGTTATGGATTTTAATGATGAAGAAATTGAGAAAGGGATGTCTCTGTCTTTGAGTGTGGCAAATTTTGATTGGAAGAATACAAAAATAAATATTTTAGATGCACCCGGATTTGCAGATTTTGCTAATGAGCAGATTTCAGCATCTACAGCTGTGGAAACTCTTCTTTTTGTGATTAATGCTTCTGCCGGCTTCGAAGTGAGCTTTGAACAATCTTTGGAATTGCTGGAAAATAGAGATGTTACTAAAGCAATTATTGTTAACAGAATGGATAATGAAGGAGCAGATTTTTATAAAACTCTGGAATCGATTAAAGAAAATTCTGATATTATTCCAATACCGGTTTTGATTCCAATTGGAAGCGAACATAAATTTTCCGGTATTATCGATCTCATCAAAGGAAAAGCATTTATAGAAGGTAAATCCGCTGATATTCCTGCAGATATGAAGGATATTGTTGAAGAAAATAAAATGATATTAATGGAAGCTGTGGCAGAAAGTGATGATGAACTTTTAGAGAAATATTTCGAAGCAGGTGAACTGACTGATGATGAACTTCTTTCTGGAGCAAAAGAAGCAATAAAAAATGGTTTGATTGTTCCGGCTTTTTCGTGTTCTGCTACACATAATATTGCTGTGAATGAGCTTTTGGAAGCAATAGTTGAATATCTTCCTTCTCCAGCAGATAAGAACGAAATTCTTGTTCAAGATGGAAAAGATGAAAAGACTGTTATCTGTTCTGAAAAAGGAGATTTAGTTGCTTATGTTTTTAAATCTTTTTCCGATCCGAACGTGGGAGATTTGGCGTATGTAAGAGTTTTTTCCGGTTGTTTGAAAAGCGGTTTGGATGTTTTTATTCCAGAGAAAGACAGTAAAGATAGGATTGGTTCCATGTTTTTTGTGTTAGGAAAAAATCGTATTGATGCAGATGATCTGAAACCCGGAGATATTGGAGCTCTTGTTAAAATGAAAGTCGCTCGAAATTTCAATTCAATCGTAAGTACAAATTCAAAAATAAGAATGTTGGAAGTGCCTTTACCAACTCCGGTTTTCTGGCAATCTATCAAAGCTGTTAACCAGAGTGATGAAGATAAAATCGGTATTGCTCTTGGCAAATTGTTGGATGAAGATTCCACTCTTAGTATGCAGATGAATGCTGAGACAAATGAAAACGTGTTAGCTGGTATTGGAGAACAGCAGATTACTTTTGTAAATAAAAAATTGAAGTCCCGTTTCAAAATAGATGCAGGATTGAAAACTCCAACTGTTCCTTACAGAGAGACAATCAGCAGAAATGCTGATATAAGCTATAAACATAGAAAACAGTCAGGTGGAAGGGGACAGTACGCAGAAGTTTATTTCAGAGTGGCACCGAAACCGCGTGGAGAAGGATTTGAATTTATAAATTCAATAGTTGGTGGAACTATCCCGAGCAAATTTATTCCCTCCATCCAAAAGGGCTTGAATGAAATTATGAAAAAAGGAATTGTTGCAAACCATCCCATTGTTGATATCAGTGTTGATGTATATTATGGCAGTTTTCATGATGTAGATTCATCGGAAATGGCATTCAAGATAGCTTCCTGGAATGCCCTGAAAAAAGCTTTTGAAGTTGCTATCCCGATTTTATTGGAACCGATACATGAAGCTCAAATTGTCATTCCAAATGAATATATGGGTGATGTGATGGGCGATGTTTCTACTCGTCGCGGGAAAATACTGGGAATGCAGCAGAAGGGAAAGAAACAGGTTCTAAATGCTCAAATGCCTTTAGCTGAGCTTTTTGGATATTTCCCGGCTTTGAAATCTTTAACCCAGGGTCGCGGAAAATTTACTCAAAAATTCTCGCATTATGAAAAAGTTCCGGTAGAAATTGCTTCAAAAGTAATTGCAGCAGCAAAGAAAACAGAAGAATAAATTTATTTAATAATCTAATATCTGAATAAACATTTAATATTTTCAAAAGTTCAGGAGGATAGATGTCCGGTCATAGTAAGTGGAGCAGCATAAAGCATAAAAAGGGTGCTGCTGATGCAAAACGGGGAAAACTATTCACGAAGCTTGTAAAAGAAATCATTGTTGCCGCTCGTGAAGGCGGAGGAGATGCTGATGCGAATCCTCGTTTAAGATTGGCAATATCTTCTGCGAAAGCTGCTAATATGCCAAGCAGCAATATCGAAAAAGCAATCAAACGCGGTACCGGCGAAATCGAAGGTGTGAATTATGTTAATTACACTTATGAGGGTTACGGGCAAAATGGAGTGGCAATTTTGATCGAGGCGCTTACAGATAATAAACAACGAACAGTAGCAGAAATTCGTCACACTTTTTCCAAATATGGCGGCAATCTGGCAGAAACCGGTTCTGTATCCTGGATTTTTGAACAGAAAGGACTGATTCAAATTCCAATAGAAGATATTGATGAAGAAGAAATTATGATGACTGCTTTGGATGCCGGAGCAGATGATATCATAACTGAAGATGAATTTTATGAAATTTATACTCCCTATTCCGAACTTCATACTGTGCTGCAGAATCTTGAATCTGCAGGTTATGATATCGCAAAAGCGGAACTGACCAGAATCCCCAAGAACACTATTAAAGCAGATATTGTGGCTGAAAAACTTTTTAGATTAATAGATAATTTAGACGATTTGGATGATGTTCAAAAAATATATTCAAACCTGGAAGTTTCCGACGAAACAATGAAAAGGTTATCTGAAGATTGATAATTTTAGGAATTGATCCGGGCAGTCGATATTGTGGATATGGAATTCTCCAGGTAGAAAAACACAAGGTCGTTGCTGCCGGATGTGATGTAATCAAAATAAATCCAGCAAAATCTTTGCCTGAACGATTAATAATAGTTTATACTGAACTCAAAACAGTAATCGAGAAATACAAACCGGATATTGCAGTAGTTGAAACGATTTTTTATGGGAAGAACATAAAATCTGCATTTACACTGGGTCACGTAAGAGGAGTAATACTTTTTTTATTAGCTCAAAATAAAATAAAAATTATGGAGTACTCACCGCGCGAAATAAAAAAATCTGTAGTTGGCAATGGAAATGCATCCAAACAGCAGATTCAATATATGGTTCAAAAAATCTTGAATTTAAATTTGGAGAACAAAACAGAAGATGCTGCTGATGCACTCGCAATTGCATTGTGCCAGTTTAATAAAGAAAGGTTTAAATAAAATTTAGGTGAAAAAATGTTTTCATATCTAAAAGGAATTTTAGCAAAAAAGTCTCCATTTTCAGCAGTTGTAGATTGCAATGGTGTAGGTTACGAAATTAATATTCCTCTCAGCACATTTGATAAACTACCCGAAATTGGCAAAACCGTTGAAATCCAGATTCATTTTACAATGAATGAAAGTGAAGGAATTCGACTTTTTGGCTTTTGGTCTTTAGAAGAAAAAGAGATGTTTCGCCAGCTTCTTTCCATTTCTAAGATAGGACCTAAAACTGCTATTTCAGTTCTTTCCGGAATTTCTGTTCCGGATCTAATTAGAGCAGTTCAAACCAGCGATGTGAAGCTGATTTCTACAGTTCCGGGAATCGGGAAAAAATCAGCAGAACGCCTTATCATTGAATTAAAGGATAAAGTGGGAAAAATCGCCTTTGAAGATGTTCCAATTGCAGATTTGGAAAAAATGGATATTGTCCGCGAAGCAGAATCTGCTTTAATTACACTCGGTTATAAACTTTATGAAATCAGGAAAGTTCTTACCAAATTAACTAAAGAAAATGATTTTGATTCATCAGAAGAGCTTCTAAAAGCTACTATTAAGGATTTGTATAAAAAGAGAAATAAATGATAAACATCCGGCTGGAAGCTTATAAAGTAATCCAAAAAGTTCTTTTGAAAAATACCTTTTCCGGTCAGTTGCTTTTTCAAACCTCAAAAAAAATCAAAAAAACCGGACAAAAACCGGAATTACTTTATATGCTTGTGAAAGGCGTAATTAAAATGCAGGCAAATCTTGATTTTATCGCTTCGCAATTTACTGAATCTAAAAAGTATTCAACTACAAATAAGAAAATAAAAATCCTCATTTATCTGGGACTTTTTCAGCTTATCTATTGTGACTCAATTTCTGAATATGCAGCAGTAAATGAAACTGTGGCTTTGGCAAAAAAGTTGTATGGAGATAAAATCGGGAAATTCGTAAATGCGATACTTCGAGAATATCTTCGTTCAGATAAAATTGAATATCCCGCTGAAATTTCACAACGTTTGGCTTTTCAATTTTCCTTCCCAAAAGAGATTATTGATTCCTGGTTGGAATATTGGACAGCAGAAGAAGTTGAGAATCTGTGTAGCTATTTTAATGAAGTTCCCAAACTTCACATGAGGATAAATACTCTTGCCACTGAAAAGCAAAAAATCATTGAATATTTTCGAAGAAGAGATTTAGATTTATTTGAGACGAAGGCTTCAGATAATATTTTAATCACCACTCACGGGCAGGGAATTTTGAATGATGTAGCATTTTCAGAAGGATATTATTCAGTTCAGGATGCTTCAGCAGCAATGGTTGTAGAATTGCTGCAACCGGAACAGGATGAATCGATTTTAGACCTTTTTGCAGGTCCCGGTGGAAAAGTTACTTATATTGCAGAGTTAATGAAAAATACCGGTGAAATTATTGCAGTAGATAAATTTCCCAGGAAAACAAAAAGAATAAAACAAGCTGCGGAAAGATTGAAAATCTCGAATATGAAAATCATTACTGAAGATGCTTTTAAGTACGGTCCGCTTGCACCTGCATTTGATAAAGTCTTGCTTGACGTTCCCTGTACAGGTTCAGGAGTTTTTCAGAAGAAAGCGGAATTGCGCTGGCAGTTGAATCAGGATTTGAATGAACTTCTCAAAATTCAGGAGAATGCTCTAAAGCTGGGTGCATCTTTTGTAAAAGATGGTGGATATTTAGTTTACAGTACTTGTTCATTAAATAAAAAAGAAAATGAGCAGCAAGTTGAAAATTTTCTTCTTCGGCATAAAAATTTCAAACTTGTTTCAGCTTCAGATTTTATTCCGGCAGAATATGTGGAAAACGGTTTTTTGAAGACAATACCGTTCAAACATAGGATGGATGGGGCTTTTGCTGCAAAGATGAAGAAAATGGAGAAATAATTTTAAATATGGGGATTTTAATGAAAAAGATTAAATCATTTCTAATAGCTGTTTTAATTCTGATTCTGGTTTTTATTATTGGATTTTTTGGAATAAATGTTGCGATGAAGATAATTGTGGGACACGGGAATGAAGTTAGGGTTCCGGATATCGTTGGGATGAACTATGATGTGGCACGGAAACAATGTAAAGATTTCAAACTTTACGTTCAGGAAGAGGAATTACTTCATAATGATGAGATTGAAAAAGGTAGAATTATCTCGCAGGATCCTCATCCGAATATCTTAACAAAAAAATACAGAACTATCTCTGTAATAGTGAGTAAGGGTCCCGAGATGGTTAGAATACCATTTCTGGATAATTTAAGTATTCGAGAAGCTAAGTTGAAATTGGAAAATGCCGGTCTTTTCATGGGAAATAAAATCTATCGTTATTCCGATGTTGTGAAGAAGAATAAGATTGTTTATTCCAGACCCAATGCAGATGATTTGATTGCCCGTAAGAGCGAAGTTGATGTTATAATCAGTCTTGGCGAGCTTCCTGATGCATCCGACAAGTATGATAAATATAAAAATCTTCTTGAGGGTGCAGGAGATTAATTTAAAAGAGAGAGTTAATAAAAAAAAAAATGGAGAAAGCAATGAAAAAAATCGAAGTAGTTTTAATGTTTATTTTAATAACAAGTTTTGTTTTTGCCGATCAAACTCAGGTTATTGAATATCCAGACAGTTGGGGAAATCAAGGTTTCGATCTGGAGCTTCAAACAAGCTCAGAAGTCGAAGTAAATCATTCCATTCAGAATTTCGTTATACAAGAAACGGAGATTAATGGAGAGATGTTGCAAACAATTTTATTACCTGGGAATTTTCTGCCAAATGATGAAGGAATGCCCAATCTTCCGAGTAATGGCAGATATATTGCAATACCTCAGGGAGCAAGTGCTGAACTGAGGATTCTGGATTTCCGTACAGAACTTTACACAAATATTGATATTTCTTCAGCTCCTCGAATCCCGCTGGATACTGAAGATGGACCTTTGGAATATCACAGAAATGAATCAGTATATTCACGAAACGAGTATTATCCTGTAAATTCTATTCAATTGGGTGAACAAACTCAGATTCGCGGAGTGGATGTTGTCATGTTAGGTATCACTCCCTTCCAATATAATCCGGTCACAAAAGAATTATTGGTTTACAAAGATTTGAAAATAGAAGTTTCTTTTATTGGAGGGAATGGACATTTTGGAGAAGACCGTCTTCGCAACCGTTGGTGGGATCCGCTTTTACGTGATATGATTTTGAACGAGCAATCTATTCCTGAAATGACTTATAATTACGATTTTCAGAATCGCGAAGATGAGGCTGAATATCTAATTATTTGTCCTGATGATCCGGTTTTTTTAGCTTGGGCAGATTCGATCAGAATTTTCAGGAATCAACAGGGAATTTCAACTACTGTTGTTACAACAACTGAAGCTGGTGGTAATACTCCCACAGCAATTCAGGATTACGTTGATAATGCTTATGATAACTGGGATCCAGCACCTGTTGCAGTTTTATTATTAGGAGATTATGGAACTACCGGCAATACAGTTGTTTCTCCGATTTATAATAATTATTGTGCTTCTGATAACATATTTGCTGATGTTTCCGGCAATATGTTACCAGATATTGTTTTTGCTCGAATGACAGCTCAAAATGAAACTCATTTGGAAACCATGATTACAAAATTTTTAAACTATGAAAGAAATCCTCCAACAAATCCTGATTTTTATAATCATCCGATTACTGCTCTTGGGTGGCAGACAGAACGGTGGTTCCAAATCTGTTCAGAAGCGATTGGTGGTTTCTGGCATAATGAACTCGGTAAAGATCAAGTTAGAATTAATGCGGTTTACCAAGGAAATCCAAATGTTGATCCTTGGTCAACAAACCAAAATACTGATATGGTTCTTGATTATTTCGGTCCAGATGGATTGGGATATATTCCAGCTACTCCTGCTGAACTTGGTGGATGGACCGGAGGAAATGCTGCAATGGTCAACAATGCTATCAATAGTGGTGCTTTTGCGCTTCAGCACCGAGACCACGGTTCTGAACAAGGTTGGGGTGAACCTGATTATGGTTCAAGTAATATCGGTGGCCTGACAAATACTGACCTAGTTTATGTATTTTCAGTCAACTGCTTAACAGGAAAATATAACATGACAGGAGATTGTTTTGCAGAAAAATTTCATAGATACACATACAATGGCTATAACTCAGGAGCTTTGGGTCTGATTGCTGCTTCAGAAGTTTCATATTCATTTGTAAATGATGCATATATTTGGGGAGTATATGATAATATGTGGTCACAGTTTATGCCAGATTATGGAAATCAGCAAATTGAAGAAAGAGGAATTTTACCAGCATTTGGAAATGCATCCGGTAAATACTTTCTCCAACAATCCGGTTGGCCCTCGAATCCTGGTAGTAAAGCTGTAACTTACAACTTGTTCCATCATCATGGTGATGCGTTCTCCACAGTATATTCGGAAATACCTCAAAATCTTACGGTTTCACACGATGATGTTTTAGAAAGCGGAATGATATCTTTTGAGGTAACTGCAGATGATGGTTCATTGATTGGATTAAGCGTAAATAATGAAGTCATCGGCGTAGGAGAAGGTACAGATTCACCTGTTGTTATCCAGATACCTGCCCAGATGCCTGGTAGTAGTATGCTTGTCACAGTTACAAACCAGAATTATTATCGTTATAAAGCAGAAGTACCGATTATTCCTTTTGATGGTGGTTATATTGTTATTGATAGTTTGACCATTACTGACGAAAATGGTAACAATGATGGTGAGTGTGATGCTGGTGAGGAAATTCTTTTAACTTATCATTTTAGAAATGTGGGAAATCAACCGGAAGGGATTGTTGTGTTCATGGTTGAAAATGATACAACTTATCTGCAAGTTGAAGAGAATTTTCTTCTTATTGATGGATTGGATGCTGGAGAAACTTCCTCGCTTGATATTTTTGGAAATATCAGTTTGGGATGTGAGAATGGACAACTTCTTACTGTGATTGGTTCAGTTATGAACATGGAAGGTGTCTTTGTTCGAACCGATTATATCCCTGTAGTCAAACTGCCGAAGATCAATGTTGATTTGGAATATATTTCAGTGCAGTTGGAACAACCGGAAATTGTTGAGTATCCTTTTATTATCGATAATATAGGCGCAGAGGAATTGAGTTGTGAATTTCAAAACAATTCTAACCAAGCAGCAGATTTATCGGCTGAAGACAGCTATTTGACTATTCCTCATATTGAAGATTTCAATGACCTTTCCGAATTTACTGTGATGGCTTGGCTTTATGTTCCGGAAAACGGACCCCTTGGATATGTTTTGAATAAAGGCGAATTATACACTGAAAGTAGTTTTATAATCACCATTTTAAATCTGAATTATATAACCTGTTATTTCTGGGATGCAAGCGGTGAAAGAATTACACTTATGGCACCTGTTTCTATAGCTGAGGAAGAGTGGTTCAATGTTGCAGTTACTGTTTCAGAAACAAATCTTATATTTTATTTCAATGGCAACTATGTTACAGAAGTAGATTTCACATCTCCGATTCTCTCAACAGAAGATATGATATTTGTGGGAGCACATTTTACCGGCAGTTTTGAATTTGATGGATATATAGATGAACTAACATTTTTCAATTCTACTTTGGAAGAATCTGAAATTCAGGAAAAGATGCAATCTACTATCCATGTTATTGAAGATAATGTAATCAGTAATTATCGTTTTGATTCTGATACCGGTCTTAATGACTTAACAGGTAATAACAATGCTGTTAGTGTTGGAGATGTAACATTTGATGCACTGGGAGCGAACATCATGACCTGGTTTGGATTTCCTGAAACTGTAATAACAGTTCCGGCATATGAATCTACTCAAGCAGTTTTGCAATTCAATCCTATCGGATACCCGGAAGCTACTTACACTTCTTCCTTTTCAATTTTGAGTAATTCCGCTTATAATAATGAAATAACAATTCCTGTAAGTTTGGAATATCTTACTTCCTTTGAAAATGACACTGTTGTTAACAATGATTTTGATTTACATAGCTATCCCAATCCGTTTAATCCAAGCACAACTTTCTCATTTTCAATACCCAGTGACAGCAGAGTTAAACTCACAATTTATAATGTCAAAGGACAAGAAGTGAAGCAGCTTCTCAGTAATTCAGCAGGTCAGCTCTCAGCAGGGCAGCACTCGGTAACCTGGGATGGAAAAGATGCTTTCGAAAATTTGGTGGGAACAGGAATCTATTTTTCAAAATTAAGCATAAATGGTAAAAATAGAGCAATGAAAAAGGTGCTGCTGCTGAAATAAATTGAATATCGAATATCGATTAACGATTTCTGAATGTTGAAGTAAAAGTGAATAAACCAAGATATACTTCATCTTATCTTCTCAAATCATAAATCGATGTTCCTTGTTCATTATTCTTCAGAAATAAAATTTTATTAAATCTGAGACGCTTTTTGAGCGTCTCTTTTTGTTTGGATTTACCAGTTTTATTCAAAGTTTACAGCTTTTTTCCGATACGCTTTTTCAGTAAATAAAACTTTTTTTTTAACCTTCAAATTTAGCGGATTTACAACCTGAGTTTTATCTCGTTATATTTCAATAGGTTACAACGATAAAAAACAATCCTCCAAAATGAAGAATAAATTATCTAACTTCAAGTAAATAAAATAGTTGACACATATTTGTCAGATGGTATTTTAGACTCATAAAACGTTAGTTTTTACAAAGAATTTATTTTGATATTTCTTGAAGGAGAAAATATGACTAAACCTACGTATACAGCAAAGAATATTAAGGTCTTAAAAGGCTTGGAAGCAGTACGCAAACGACCGGCAATGTACATTGGTGGAACCAGCGAAAGAGGTTTACATCATTTGGTATATGAAGTAGTTGATAACAGCATAGATGAAGCTCTTGCCGGACACTGCAATAAGATAACTGTGATCATTCACGATAACGGCAGCATATCAGTAGAAGATAATGGCCGCGGGATTCCGGTTGAGATGCATAAAACTGAGAAAGTTCCAGCGTTGCAGGTTGTGATGACAGTTCTTCATGCCGGTGGAAAATTCGATGATAAATCTTATAAAGTATCCGGTGGGCTGCACGGAGTTGGCGTTTCAGTTACAAATGCTTTATCCGACCCTTGTGAAGTTGAAGTTTATCGGGGTGGGAAAGTATATCGTCAAATATATTCGAAAGGTATTCCGCAAACAGGCGTGGATGTTATTGGCAGAACAAGAAAAACCGGAACAAAAACAATTTTTACACCGGATGCCACCATTTTTGAAACTTTGGATTTCAATTTTGATTATCTCTCTGTTCGGCTTAGAGAATTGGCTTTTCTTAACAAAGGTATTGCTATTATATTAAAGGATGAAAAAACCAACAAAAGGCACAAGTTCGAGTATGAGGGCGGAATCATTTCATTTGTCGAATTTCTGAATGAAAATAAAAAAGTGCTCTTTGAAGAACCTATTCATATTTTTGGAACAAGAAATGGAATGGAATTCGAGGTTTCAATTCAATATAATGAAGGTTACCAGGAAACCATTTACAGTTTCGCCAACAACATTCATACAATTGAGGGAGGAACACATCTAATCGGATTTAAGTCTGCTCTCACTCGCGCGGTTAATGCTTATATCAAAAGTACAAATCTTCTTAAGAATGAGAAGGTAAGCCCCGGGGGAAGTGATATCAGGGAAGGAGTAACTGCCATTGTAAGTGTGAAGCTCGGGGAACCTCAGTTCGAAGGTCAGACTAAAACTAAATTGCAGAATTCTGATGTGGAAGGGATCATAAATTCAATAGTTTATGAAAAGCTGATGGAGTTCTTTGAAGAACATCCAGCAGAAGCAAAACACATTTCCATGAAAGCAATTCTGGGAGCTCGTTCGCGAGATGCAGCACGTAAAGCACGAGAACTGACACGCAGGAAATCGGTTTTGGAAAGTGGTTCTCTGCCTGGTAAACTTGCAGATTGCTCCATTCAGGATCCATCCCAAACAGAGATATTTCTGGTGGAGGGAGATTCTGCAGGTGGTTCTGCAAAAATGGGAAGAGACCGTACTTTCCAGGCGATTCTACCGCTTTGGGGAAAAATGCTGAATACTGAAAAAGCAAGAATAGATAAGGTTTTGAATAATGATAAGATTCAGCCGATAATCCTGGCTCTTGGTGCAGGTATCGGTGAAGAATTTGATGTTTCCAAATTGCGTTATAATAAAATTGTGATTATGTCTGATGCAGATGTGGATGGACAGCATATTGCAACTTTGCTGCTTACATTTTTCTTCCGTTATATGCGACCATTGGTGGATTATGGTCACGTTTACATTGCCCGTCCACCGCTTTTCCTTCTTAGGCAAGGAAAGACAAAAAAATATGTGTATTCGATTGAAGAACGGGATGAGTTTCTAAAGAAAATGGGTTCAAAAGGTATTCACGTGCAAAGATATAAAGGTTTAGGGGAAATGAATGCCGACCAATTGTGGGAAACAACTCTTGACCCTGAAAAGAGAATCCTCACAGCAGTTAAGATCGATGATGCAATCGAAGCTGACAGGATGTTCACGATTCTGATGGGAGATGATGTTGCACCAAGACGTGAGTTCATAGAAAGAAATGCACAATATATTGAGGTGAGTGTATAACGAATTACGAATTACGAATTAGAAATTAAGTTTGGAGGATAGATGATTCATGATAGATCGAGAATAGAACTGATCGAAATTGAAGATGTTTTAAAAAAATCATATTTAGAATATTCGATGAGTGTGATAGTCGCCCGGGCGCTGCCGGATGTGAGAGACGGTTTGAAGCCTTCTCAACGGAGAATTCTGTATGCCATGCACGAATTGAATTTAACACCGGGAAGAGGATTTAGAAAGTGTGCTAAAATAGCCGGTGATACTTCCGGAAACTATCATCCGCACGGAGAGCAGGTGATTTATCCGACTTTGGTCAGGATGGCTCAGCCCTGGAGTTTGCGATACCAGCTCGTGGATGGTCAGGGAAATTTTGGTTCTCAGGATGGAGATCCGCCTGCAGCAATGCGTTATACAGAAGCACGTTTGCAAAAAACATCTGTAGATTTGATGGATGATCTTGATAAAGATACTGTAGATTATAAGACGAATTATGATGATACTCGAAAGGAACCTACTGTTTTCCCATCAAAATTCCCCAATTTACTGGTGAATGGTTCATCCGGGATTGCTGTGGGAATGGCTACAAATATGTCTCCTCACCATATCGGAGAAGTTTGTGATGGGATTATTGCATTAATCGATAATCCGGAAATGGAACCTGTAGATTTGATTCAGTACATTCACGGACCGGATTTTCCAACCGGAGGATATATAATCGGAACGACTGGTATCAGCGATTATTTTCAGACGGGTAGAGGTAGGATTATTCTGCGGGGAAAAGCTGCCATTGAAACTAAAAATAACGGTGCTGAAGCAATTATCATTACTGAAATCCCATATCAATTGAATAAAACCATTCTTATCAACAAAATCGTTTCCCTGGTAAAGGATAAGCGAATCGAAGGCATAAGTGACCTGCGTGATGAATCCGGGCGTCAGGGAATGCGTTTGGTGGTTACGATCAAACGCAATGCAGAAGGTAATGCAGTTTTGAATAAACTCTACAAGTACTCTCAATTACAGGAAAGTTTCAGCGTCAATAATCGTGCCTTGGTAAATGGTATTCCCAAAGTCATCAATATGAAAGAGATGATTCAGAATTATATAGATTTCCGTCATGAAGTTGTGGTGCGAAGAACAAAATATGAACTGGATAATGCTGAGCGAAGATTACATATTTTAGAAGGATATCGCATTGCACTCGATAATATCGATGAGATAATTGCCTTAATTCGAGCTTCAAAAACTACTGTTGAAGCAAATCAGAATTTGCAGGAAAAATTTAAACTTTCGGAAATTCAGGCAAAAGCTATTCTGGAAATGAGATTACAGAAATTAACAGGTTTGGAGAGAGAGAAAGTAGAAAAAGAATACAATGAAATTGTGAAAACGGTTAAGAAGCTTAAACATATTTTAGAAAAACGGCTCCTTAGAATGAATATCATCAAAAAAGAAATTTCCGAAATCAAAAAGAAATACAGCGATCTCAGACGAACAACTATTTTGGAAGGTTCTGCAGATATAGAAACAGAAGATATGATCGCAGATGAAGAAATGGTTATCACAATATCGCATCAAGGTTATATAAAGCGGTTGCCGATAAACACTTACAGGAAACAGGGAAGAGGAGGAAAAGGGCTTTCAGGTTCGAATTTAAAAGAAGAAGATTTTACTGAAAGTATCTTTGTAGCTTCCACGCACGCCTATATTCTTTTCTTCACAGATTTTGGCAAATGCCATTGGCTCAAAGTTCACAGGATTCCAAAAGTCGGCAGATTAGCTCGCGGAAAAGCAATTGTTAACCTGCTGCAGTTGGAGAGAGAAGAGAAAATCGAAGCATTTGTTACTGTCAGGGATTTTGAACTTCCGCATTTTGTAACTATGGTTACAAAGAAAGGAACAATCAAAAAAAGCGCACTTGCTGCATTTTCCCATCCAAGAGTGAATGGCATCATAGCAATAAAACTGGTTGAAGGCGACCAGCTTATCGATGCTCAAATTACAGACGGTGATAATGATATCATACTTGCCACCAAAAATGGTTATGCAAATCGCTTTAATGAGACCGATGTCCGCTCCATGGGCAGAAATTCTCAGGGTGTGAGAGGAATTAGTTTACGAGGAAAAGATAAAGTAGTTGCCATGGTTGTTGTTAAACGTGGTGGAACTCTTCTGGCAATCAGTGAAAACGGATATGGTAAACGTTCTGATGTGGGCAATTACAAGCAGACAAGGCGTGGTTCAAAAGGTGTGATTACGCTAAAAACCACTGAAAGGAACGGCTATCTCATTTCTTTGATGGAAGTGGTTGATAATGATGACCTGATGATTGTTACCAAAAAAGGTATGATTATCCGTCAGGCTGTGGAAAAGATCAGTGTGATCGGTAGAAATACTCAAGGTGTTCGCTTGATCAATCTTAATAAAGGTGATAAAGTTTTTGATATCACCCGGATTCTGGCTGAACAGGAAGAAGAGCTTGAAGAAAACGAGGGATATTCTGAAGAAGCTGTAGAGGAAACCGAAGAAGTTCCCATTAAACCGGAAGAACAACTTGAAGAAATAAAAGAAAAAAACAAAGAAATTCCAATCAAAACTGAAGAAAAACCTGAAGAAGCTATAGAGGAAACCGAAGAGGTATCCATCAAAACAGAAGAACATACTGAGGAAATAAAAGAGGAAACCGAAGAAATTCCTGTCAAACAGGAAGAAAAAGCTGAGAAAGCTGTAGAGGAAACAAAAGAAGTTACCATCGAACCTGAGGTACAAACTGAACAGGAAATATCTGAAGTGGAAGAAAAAAAAGAACAACCTAAAGTAGCACCACCTAAGAAAAAGAAGAAAATCAAGGTTGATAAAAAAACAGAGCAAATTGAATTGTTGTTGGATGACGATGGTTAGAAATATACATTTGCTCGTTACCAATTACCTGATTGGTAATGTAATTTAATTTGACAGAACTTTTCTAAATTCAGAAATGTGGGACGATTTTTTTATCGTCCCATAAATTTAATAAAGGAAGAAAAATGAAATCTTTAAAAATCGTTCTATTATTGCTGATTACGATTTCTTTTATATCTTGTACCATCAAATATCTACCTGTAAAAGAAAAAGGTATTATCATTTCAGAAGGTTACGGCATTATTAAAAACGACGATTTTGTTTTTGCCGCAGCCAATGAATATTGGGTAAAAGAACCGCAGAATCTTACAGATTACTTCACAACTTTTCATATTTCTATCAGCAATAAAACCCAAGAAAAAATAAAGATTACTCCAATGGATATTTCACTTCTGGATGAAGACGAAAATCAGTTTGATACTGTGGATTTGGAATTTATCGAAAAGATGTTGTTGCCAAAACAATTGGAATACCTGGTTATAAAAAACATCGAGGATGATTCTAATGCGTTTCGTTCGCTTCTGGAAGATCAGAAAAATATCCTGGAAGAGTGGCGTGAAGCACAGAGAAACTTGATTACTTATTCTTTCCGTTTTGGTGAGATATTGCCAGGTGCCAAAAAATCCGGATTCATTTTCTTTCCTAAGATTTCTTCTTCTAACAATTCCTGCCGGATAATATTTCGTGACATAAGAATCCAGTTCACCCGCGGAGATAAGAAAGAGAAACAGACTGAGTAAGACTTGAAATATTGTGGTTCAATCTTCAGGAATGAACCTGCTGATAGTTGTCATTCCCGCGACTTTGTCATTCACTTGATTTTGTCATTCCCGCGAAAGCGGGAATCTATAGATATCAGGAGCAAATTATGAATAAACTATTTTTCGGTGACAACCTGGAAATAATGAAAGACCTGCTCAAACAAAATCCAAACGGATTCATTGACCTCATTTACATTGATCCACCCTTTAACAGCAAACGCAATTATAATGTTCTTTATGAAAGCATCGACATGGAAGATACAAAAGCACAAAAGCAGGCTTTTGCAGATACATGGAGCAATGTTAGCTACCTCGATACTCTGCGTGAAATACAGGACATCGATATGGATCTGTATGAATTTCTAAATGCTCTCGATAAAATTAATATTTCCAAAAGTGCAATTTCTTATCTTGCCACCATGAGCATCCGCATCTGGTATATGCACAAGTTATTAAAAGATACAGGCAGCTTCTATCTGCATTGCGATTCTACGATGAGTCATTATCTGAAAATTGTTTGTGATTTGATATTTAATGAAAAAAATTTTAAAGACGAAATATATTGGAAACGAACATTTAACACCGGAAGTAGCAAATCAACATCAAAAAAATTTCCCATAAGCACTGATAGTATTTTATTATATTCAAAAAGCCATAATTATACATTCAATAAAATGTTAAGAGCTTTTTCGGAAGGCGCATTAAAACGTTATGATAAAATAGATGCTAAGGGAAGATTTATGTGGGTTCCTTTAAAAACAGTATCAGAAAAAAGATTAGAAGAATTAAGAAAATCAGGTGAAATAAGGGAGGAATCTCATTTAAGATATCCAAGATATAAAAAATATTTTGATATTAATTCTGGTCCATCAGTTGATAATCTATGGACAGATATTGGTCAGATTTCAACTGGACCTCATTCCAAAGAACGACTTGGCTACCCAACCCAAAAACCAGAAGCGCTTTTAGAAAGGATAATAGAAGCCAGTTCTAATAAGGGAGATGTAGTTGCGGATTTCTTCTGTGGTTGCGGCACAGCAATATCTGTAGCACAAAAGTTAAAAAGGAAATGGGTTGGAGTGGATATTTCCCATCTGGCAGTGAAGCTCATCACAAAAAGATTGATGGATGCTTATGGAATTGGTGTTCGTAAAACATTCGAAATATTTGGTTTCCCGCGGGATATTGCTTCTGCCAGAGAACTTGCAACTGCAACCAGGAAAGGTCGTTTGAAGTTTGAAGAATGGATCATTGAAGTTATGCTTCATGGTGTTCTAAATGAAAAGAAGAACCAAACTGGATTTGACGGATATTTAACCCTCGATATGCCCTGGAAGAAAGAATTTGTTCTAATTGAAGTTAAAAGCGGTAATGCCAGTCTGCAACAGGTAAATCATTTCATTCAAACAATTAAAGATAGAGAAGCAGTGATGGGGCTTTTTGTTTGTTTTGCGGGGCAGGTTACAGATGGAATGAAACAAGCTGCAAAGAAGGAAGGATATTATTTAGAACAAAATTTCGGCAGAAAATTTGAGAAGCTGCAGATAATAACAGTCGAAGACCTTTTAGAAGATAAATTACCGAATTTACCTCCTGTAGAAAATATCACTTTCAAAAAAGCAGCTACAGCAAAAGAAGATAATCACGAAATTGAGTTAGATTTGTAAACCTTTGTTACTTTAGTGACTTTGTCATTCCCGCGAAAGCGGGAATCCACTCTTCTCGTTCCCAAGCTTCAGCTTGGGAATGTTATTGTTTACAAAGCTGGGGCTTTGTAACCAGAAATATTTGGAGATGTTTTATGAGAAAAATTTTGATTATTTTGATATTACAATTCTTTTTTCTAATATTGATTGCAGAGAATTCAGAGAATATTAAAAATTTCTCTCCTCAAGTTCAAAAATTAGATGATATTATCTGGCTTCCCAATACTACAGCTTATGACTTTATTTCTGCTTTTAGTTATAAGGATAATATTTATTTCGCTTTGAATGGTGGAATTGGGAAATACAATCAAGATTCATTAACGGTTTATCCTTATCCTTTTTATGGTAAACTTAAAGGTTCGATTCGATCAGTAATTCAAATTAATAATGAATTATGGGTAGCTATACAACAGGATGGTATCAGTATTTTTGACATGAATATAAATTCATTTATCAGGAAGTTAGAAATTGAAAACGAATCTAATTTTGTAAGACCTTTTTCTAGTATAAATATGAAATATGATAAAGAATATAATACAGTTTGGATTTCAACTAGTAATGGTCTTTATAGTTTTGATAATAATAATAAAGAATTTGTAAATTGGACACAGAAATATATAGAATTAATAAATGATAGAATTTATAGCTATACACCTATTATTATTGATAAAGAAAATATTTGGATTATTTCCAATAGTGGTTCTGGTTCTTTATTATCCTATAATAATACATCTGCAAAGTGGACTGTGTTTCATGATGAATTAGTTGAATGCGAAAGTACTGATAAAATTTATATTTTTAATACAATATTAACTCCGAATTTTTTATGGCTAGATGTTAGAGGAAACAAAAAATTTGGCTACGTAGTTGAATATGACAAACTTAAAAAGGTTTGGGAAATATATGAATATTCTGAATTGTCTGATATGGTTGATCGATTAATTAATGGATTTCCCAATATAAATATCTTTTCCCATTCGTCCATGTCATTTCCAAGAGATCATTTAGAAAATTATAAAAAATACTATCGATATACAATTTCGAATCCTGATGACTTCAAAGAGTATAAGGAATACTATTTAGAATATAACGAAAAACTTATTGATGATATGCTTGTAAAGCTTGATTCAATAGAAACAAATAAAATATTTTCATTGAATTTTACCAATTATGACAGTAAGACTAACTTTACATATGAAAATCAACTTGTTTTCCATGATGATAATGATTATATCAGTACAAAACAGAATTACTTAGATGAGATTATTGAATATCATTATCCTTTAGCTCAAAACAAAAATGAAGTAATATTAATAACAAATAAAGGATTGAGTATTTTGAACTTAGATAATTATTCTATATTGAACATTGAAGGAACTGATAAAATTAGATTTGGTCATACTGTGAATACTACTTTTTATCTTGAAATAGAAAAACATATGTATTTTTTCTTTGTTAAATTCGGACATGATGAAGAATATTTTATTTTTGATTATGATATGGATAGTCATATTTTTAAAGATATTACGCCAGATTTTGAATTTAGTTTCAAACAAAAATATTTTTGGGAATTTGATAAATTATTTATGCTGAGAAGGCAGAATTTTGAAGTTTTTATGTTTGAAAACGATAAATGGATAAAGGTAAAAGAAAAAAATGAACCGAAAAAATTAATACAACCTTTATCAAAAGAATTGATTTTACATGACGGTAGAAAAGTGTTGATAGATAATTCTGGTTTGAAAATTTTCCCACCAAAACACAAGCCCTAGCTTGGGAATGGTGCAGGTTACAAAGCTGGGGCTTTGTAACCAGAAATGCCAGACTGTCATTCCCGCGAAAGCGGGAATCTAATTCAGAAACTAAAACAACCAAAACCAAACATTTGACAAAATTGCAACAATATTAAATCTCGCATTTCTAATAAAATAAGAAGGAAAATAAAATGTTGGATTTCATAGGGGAAAAAAGAAGAACTCATTTTGCAGAGGACCTGAATATCAGCAATGTTGAAGAAAAAGTAACTTTAATGGGCTGGGTTCATCGCAGGCGTGACCTGGGTGGACTGATTTTCGTAGATTTGCGTGATGTTTCCGGGATTATCCAAATCGTGTTCCATCCTGAAAATGAGGGAGTTCATAAAAAAGCTGGTAAATTGAGAAATGAATATGTGATTGGAATATCCGGGATTGTGAAAGCAAGAAGCGAATCCAATATAAACAAAAATATAAAAACCGGTGAAATTGAAATCGAAGCCCAGGAATTACTTTTGCTGAATGATTCCGAACCACTTCCTGTTCAAATAAATGAGAATATTTTGGCTGAAGAAAATTTACGGCTAAAATATCGTTATCTGGATTTGCGACGGGAAAAAATAAAGAAAATTATTCTTCTACGTCATGAAGTTGTATTTGCCATTCGTGAGTTTCTCACAAGAAAAAATTTCTTTGAGATAGAAACACCAATGTTGATGAAAAGCACACCGGAAGGAGCACGGGATTACCTGGTTCCAAGTAGAATTTTTAAGGGTAATTTCTTTGCCCTTCCGCAATCTCCTCAAATTTATAAACAGCTTTTGATGATTGCCGGATTTGACAGGTATTTCCAGATAGCTCGTTGTTTTCGTGATGAAGACCTGCGAGCAGACAGGCAACCGGAATTTACACAGCTTGACCTGGAAATGAGCTTTGCAAGCCAGGATGAGATATTCCAAGTGATTGAAGAAATGTTCATTTACATTTTCCGGAAAACATTGAACATTAAACTTAAGATTCCTTTTCCCAGGCTTTCTCATAATGAAGCTATGGAAAGATTTGGCATCGATAAACCTGATATGCGTTTTGGCATGGAATTGATCGATCTTTCGAAAGTCATTAGAGATTTGGAATTCAAAGTTTTCTCAGATGCATTGGAAGCTGGTGGAAGTGTACGCTGCCTTGTTGCTCCAGGATGTGCCGGCTATTCACGTAAACAGATCGACGGACTTACAGATATTGCCAAACACTTGGGTGGAAAGGGCTTGGCTTTCTGCAAGGTTGAGGCGGGAAATCTAACAGCAGGAATCTCAAAATTCCTAACTAGTAGAGATATTAAAGACATCCTGATAGCTACAGGAGCGGAAGATGGGGATTTGATTCTGTTTGCAGCAGATTCAAATAAGATGGTTTTTAAAATTTTAGCTGAAATCCGTAATCATTTTGGCAGAGAACTGAAACTTTATGATGAAGATGAATTTAACTTTGTCTGGATAACCGACTTTCCTTTATTTGAATATGATGATGAAAAACAAAAGTGGGAAACTGCTCATCATATGTTCACCTTGCCCAAAGAGGAACATCTCAAATATTTCCAGAATGAAGAGGATTACGGAAAAATTATCGGTCAGCTTTACGACCTGGTTTGTAATGGAGTTGAGCTCTCTTCCGGTAGTATCCGTTGTCACAGGTTGGATGTGCAGAAAAAAATATTTGATGTTCTGGGTTTCACAGAAGAAGAGTTAAATAATAAATTCGGTTTTTTCCTCAATGCTCTAAAATATGGTACTCCTCCTCATGGAGGTATCGCTCCCGGAATCGATAGAATTGTAATGATAATGGCAAAAGCAGAATCCATACGCGATGTGATAGCATTTCCCAAAACACTTCAAGCAGCAGATTTGATGAGCGAATCACCTTCGCTGGTTTCGCAAGAACAATTAGATGAGCTGGGGATTGCAGTAACCACGAAGGCACAAAGGCACGAAGAAAAAGAAGATGTAATAGCAGGAAGAAGAATCATAGTAGTCGAGGACTAAGATAAAGTTGATTTGCAGGAGTTTTGTAAATCGGGGACGATTTACTGAAACTGAAATGGTTAAAAGAAAACTTAGTGTCTTGGTGTCTTTGTGTTAAAAAAAAAAATAGCAGCAATAACTTTCGGTTGTAAAGTTAACCAATATGAAACAACCTGTATTTTAGATGATTTTATCCAAGCAGGTTTGCAAGTTGTAGATTATTCAGAACCATCAGATGTTTATATCATCAATACTTGTACTGTAACTAATCGTACAGACTATAAAAGTAGAAATGCAATCCGCAAAGCTCTCAAAGAGAAAGAAAAAAATCCTGATATACAGGTTATTGTAACCGGATGTTATTCTCAAAGAAATTATCAGCAAATCAGGGAATTAGGAAATATCGATCTGATAATCGATAATAATAATAAGGGAAAAATTTTGGAGTGCATCAACCGTGTTGATGCTAATTATTTCAAGAATATTTCAGAAGCTTCTGAATTTGAAGAACTTTCTTATTCCTCAATGAACGATAAAACAAGAGCTTTCATAAAAGTTCAGGATGGCTGTGATTATTATTGTGCTTATTGTGCAGTTCCTTTTGCACGCGGTCATTCCCGAAGTAGAAAAAAAGAAAATGTTCTAAATCAAATAGAAAAACTAGTAAGAAATGGCTACAAAGAGTTTGTTTTAGTAGGCATTAATCTTGGACTTTATGGCAGAGAAAATAAGAATGAAAAATATTTTCTTTCCCATTTATTATATGATATTGAAGCAATCGAAGGTGTAGAATTGATTCGGTTAAGCTCTATTGAACCACAACTTTTTACAAATGATTTGTTAGTTTTTTTAGAAGATAGCAAAAAATTGTGTCCTCATTTTCATATTCCCTTGCAGGTTGGATGCGATGAACTTCTTAAAAAAATGGGACGAGATTATACTACAAATGATTTCAAAAAACTTATCAAAAAAATACACAAACTTTTACCAAATTCAGCAATTGGAATAGACGTAATCGCAGGACTTCCCGGAGAATCAGATAAACTTTTCTTAAGAACTTATGAATACCTCTCAGGATTGGATTTCACATATCTTCATGTGTTTTCATATTCCCAAAGACCCGGAACCAAAGCAGCAAAAATGAAAGAGCAGGTTCATGGGAAAATCATCAAAGAAAGAAGCAGAAAACTTTTGGAATTATCAGAAAAAAAATTGCAGAATTACCTGGATTTTATCCTGAAGAAGAATGTTCCTATTAAAGGTGTAATTGAAACACAAACAAAAGGATTCTGGACAGCACTTTCAGATCATTATGTAAGAGTATATTTGAAGAATAAAAACGAAGACCTTTCAGAAAAATTTTTCCATTTTTTTCCCATAGGAAAGAAATACAAAGGAATAGAAGTAAACCTTGTTAACAGAAAAGAAAAATAAAGGTTTCTGCAAAATGAAAAAAGGCTGGCTTTCTGAGGAAATCTTCGAAGTAG
>JABMPU010000093.1 GCA_013203665.1 Armatimonadota bacterium | reverse complement strand
TTCAGTATGTCATCATTCCCGACTCACGCTTCGCTGCGAGTCAGGTCTGATTGACGGAATAAGAGAAATTATCTCGTTCCCACGCTCCTGCGTCAAAAGGCTGTAAGGTTTTACGCGGAGCGTTGAAAAGATGTGTTCCCACGCGGGAGCGTGTTAACAAGATATAATTTGTGAAATTAGTGTAATTCGTGGATAAAAAAAGAGTTATTAAAAAGAAATTTATTGCTTTAAAATAGTTGTTTATTATTCTTTGACAAATTTTGGAGGGAAGTTGGAAGACCTATTTGTAAAAGAAGAAATCGAAGAGTTGAGAAAACAAATAGCTCATCACAATGAGTTGTACTACAAAAAAACACAACCAGAGATTTCCGATTACGAATTTGACCAATTAATAAAGCATTTTCAATATCTGGAAGAAAAATATCCACAGTATAAAATTGAAGAATCTCCCACAGAAAAAGTAGGTTCCGACCTTGCAGAGCGAGCTAAAATAATTCCTCATAAAGTGCGGATGTACAGTCTTGAAAATGCTTATTCTTTAGAAGAGGTTAAATCTTTTTTGAATAAAATTGCTGAAAAAGTTGGTTGTTTCCCGAAAGTATCTTTAGAACACAAAATTGATGGATTCGGTATTAACATCTTTTATGATAGAGGAATTCTGCAATATGCGACTACTCGTGGTGATGGATTTGAAGGAGAAGTTGTAACTGAAAATGTGAAAACCATAAAATCAATTTCTCATCAGATAAAATATAAAAATCCGGTTGAAGTAAGAGGTGAAATTTTTCTTCCTTTAAAGGAATTTGAAAGAATAAATATTGAAAGAGAAAAAAATGAAGAGAAACTTTTCGCCAATCCCAGGAATGCTGCTGCTGGAACGATAAAAATAAAAGATAGCACAATTGTTGCAGGAAGAAACCTGAACTCAATTATTTATTCAGTTGGTTTTCTGGAAAATGATTTGGTTCAAACACAAGTACAATTATTGAAATTTCTGAAAGATAATGATTTCAGGGTGAATGAGTTCACAGAATTTGTTTCCAGTTTTAAAGATATTGAGAAATATTGTAATTTATGGGATAAAAACCGTTCTGAATTGGAAGTTGATATTGATGGAATTGTCATTAAAATTGATGATTTTTCTTTGCAAAAGGAATTGGGATTTACTGCAAAAAGCCCAAAGTGGTCTATTGCATACAAATTCAAAGCAGAAGAAAAAGAAACACAACTTATCGATGTGAAATTCCAGGTGGGTAGAACAGGTGCAGTTACACCCGTGGCAAAATTGAAACCTGTTTTTATTTCAGGTTCTACTGTTTCCAATGCAACACTTCATAATGAAGACGAGATAAAAAGATTGGATTTGAAATTGGGAGATTTTGTTACCATTATTAAATCAGGTGAGATTATTCCCAAAATAATTAAAGTTAATCATGAAAAACGACCTGTTGATGCACAGGATATTAAGTTTCCGACAACATGTCCTGTTTGCGATACTGTTCTTAAAAAAGAAGAAGATGGAGCTATAACTTATTGTAATAATATAAATTGTCCTGCTCAGGTTCAGCGTCGGATTCAGCATTTTGCCTCCAGGGAAGCTGTGGATATCGAAGGGCTGGGAGAAGTGGCTGTCAAGCAGCTTCTGGAAAATGATATGATATCCCGGATTGAAGATATTTATCACATTGAATTTGATAAATTTCAGACTTTGGATAGGCAGGGAACGAAATCAGCGGAAAACCTGAAAGCAGCTATCGAGAATTCCAAAACGCAAAAATTCCATAAGCTGTTGTTTGGATTAGGAATTCGCTTTGTGGGTTCTCGTACTTCTAAGATTCTTACAAACCATTTTTTCGATATAGAAGAAATGAAGAATGCATCTTATGAGGATTTTCTGGAAATTGAAGAAATTGGTGAAAAAATTGCTCAATCTGTTTATGATTTTTTCAGAAATGAGGAGAGTTTGCAAACGATTCAAAAGTTGAAAGAAGCAGGTCTGAACTTTTATTCAGAGAAAATTGAAAAAGTTAATTTATTAGATGGACAAAAGTTTTTAATTACAGGAACTTTAGAAAATTACAGCAGGAATGAAATCAAAGAGGAAATTGAAAAGTATGGAGGGAATATTATTTCTGCTGTTAGTAAGAACCTGGATTATTTAATTGTAGGTCCGAATCCGGGTTCAAAAGTAAAAAAAGCCCAGAAGATAGGAACTGTGAAGATAATATCTGAGGAAGAGTTTTTGGAGATGATTGGGAAATGAACCACAAAGACACGAAGAATCTTACACTTAGTGAATCTTAGCGTCCTTAGTGGCTAATAAAAAAAATGAAAATATTAGAGCGATATATTCTAAAAGAAAATTTTAAACCTTTTGTGGTTTCACTTATTGTTGTTACTTTTGTGATGCTGCTTGATAGAATAATCGATCTATTGAATCTGATAATCGAGAAACAACTCGATGTTATTTCAATAGCCTCGATATTCGGATTAAGTCTTCCGTTTATGCTGGCGCTCACTGTTCCAATGGCTGTTCTTTTGGCTACGATTTTATCTTTTGGCAGACTTTCCGTTGATAATGAACTGGTTGCTTTCAAGTCTTGCGGAATAAATATTTATACATTGATGCGACCCACAGTTATTGTAGCTCTTTTTCTCTCCATATTTATGGTTTATTTCAATAACGAGGTTTTGCCGGATACGAATCACAATCTTAAGAATTTGATGATAAAAGCAAATTACAGACGTCCGGTTACAGCTATTAAACCCGGAATTTTCAATACCTTAGAAAAATATACAATCTATGCAAAAGAGCGTGTAAATGATGAACTGCTGGGAATTCTAATTTATAATAGGGAAACATCAAAATTTCCTTTAACAATTTCTGCTGAGCGAGGACAAATCGAACTTTCTGATGGAGGGAATAGCCTGACCGCAACTCTTTTTAATGGTCAGATGCACGAACGAGATGCCAAGAATCCTGATAAATATCAGATTAGAAGATTTAAGAAATTCGTTCTGAATCTTCCTGATTTGGGTTATCAAATGAAAGAAGAAGGTTCTGATTATCGTGGTGATCGCGAGCTCAGTTCCAGAGCAATGCAGGAGAAAATCGATGAGAGGTTAACTGATGTTTCATTGATTCAACAAGAACGCGATGAATTGATTTTGAAAATCGAAAAATTAGAAACTAACGAGCTTTCTGAAAAAGAGAAGGAGAGAAAATTAAAAAAATATAAAAATTCTTTAAATATAAAAAATGATAAAATTGCAAATCATGAGAGAAGGATCCATCAGTTTCAGGTTGAGATTCATAAGAAATACGCGATTGCTTTTGCCTGCCTGATTTTTGTTTTGATTGGTGCTCCCATTGGAATGATGACCAGAACTAGCGGCGTGGGAATGGCATTTTCAGTTAGCTCTTTTGTTTTTCTGGTGTATTATGGAACGCTGACAGGTGGGGAAGAGCTGGCTGATAGAGGATTGGTTTCACCATTTCTTTCAATGTGGATTTCCAATATTATTTTTGGAATAATAGGTATTTATCTTGTTGTCTGGTCTGTGAAAGAGATGAAATTTATTGATTTGAAAGGATTTGGAAAGAGGATAGTAAAGATTTTCAAAACAAAAAAAAGTAGCTCAAACAATCCTGTTTGAGAAAAAACATCCCAAAGCTGGGGCTTTGGGATGAGAGTTAAAACGGAACAAGAAGGATTTGCTTATGACACGGGAGCGTCGGAGGTGGTATTCCAACGCAGGAGTAATTGCGTTCCCAAATGTAATTCAGGAACGAGTTGAAAAAACAGTATAAAGCTGATTTTTCTTTTTAAACTCATCCTGCTGTCCTTCTCTTAAAAAAAAGAGAAGGAACATAAGAAAAATAAAAAAAAATGTATCATCGTTATTTAGAACTGGACAGTCATCCCTCTCTTATGCTAAAGAGAGGGATCGAGGGTGAGTTAGAAAATATTGAGAAAAAAAATGGAAAAATTAGTTCACCTTAGTTTTTTTTAGTGGCAAAAAAAATGAGAATATTAGATAAATATATTTTAAGAGAGTACATCCGAACTTTTATAATTATCATTATAGCGTTTTCGGTTTTGTTCATTGTTGTTGATATCTTTGATAGAATGCCCAGATTAATTAGACGTGGAGCATCTATGGACGCAATGATGATGTATTTTTTGTTAAGGCTTCCTTATCTTTTTTTATTAACCTCGCCGGTTGTCGTACTTCTAAGCGGATTATTTTTGATGAATATCCTTTCAAAATACCATGAATCAATTGCTATTCGAGGTGCAGGAATCAGCATTGTCAGAATGGTTACACCTTTATTCTGGTTCGGTTTTTTCTTCAGTATTATTATTATGCTGCTCGGAGAATTTGTACTGCCGATGAGTGAGGAGCACAGACAATACATTTATAAGGAAAAAATAAGAGGTCAGAAAGTTGAAGATAAAAAGATGCGTTCACACATTTATTACGTGGGAAAAAACAATAATCTCTATTATATCGGGTTTTTTGATGGATATCGAAATACCTTGAAAACAATCGATATTACTACTTATAATCCTCAAAATGGCAGAATCCAGAGAAAAATTATCGCTTCAAATGCTGTGTGGGAAGATGATGAGTGGCACTTTGAAAACTGTTATATCCGCACATTTGAAAATGGAATTTTGCAGTCTAACCAGCAATTTGATTCCACCACAATTGAAGAAGTGGATGTAACTCCTCTTGATTTTATCAAAAGTGCAAAAAAACCAATGTCCATGAATTTCTTCGAATTACGGGATTACATTAATAGACTGAAAAAAGTTGGTGAAAAATACAACAGAGAATTGGTTGAGTTGAACTTGAAAATTTCCTTTCCTTTTGCTAATTTGATAATTCTGCTTTTCTGTGTTCCGCTGGTTTCCGCTTCCTCTCGCAGCAGAGGACGTGGTATTATTTTTGCCATTGGTTTGCTCGTTTGTTTTTTGTATTTATCAGTATTGAGAATTTGCCAGAGCTTGGGATACAATGGAGTTCTTTCTCCTATGTTTGCTGCCTGGTTCCCGAATATAGTTTTTGCTTCTATTGGAATATTTTTTGTTATTAAAGCTGAGGTGTAATTGAAGAATAAAAGGATACTGTTTATATACACTTCATTCTCTTCATTTGTGAATACAGATTACATGATATTATCTGAACATTATCATATAACAAAGTATAAATTCGAAAGTTCTAAAAAAATATTTAAGATGACTTCTGAACAAATAAAACTTAAAATATTTCTTTTGACAAATATTTGGAAATACGATCTGATATATTGCTGGTTTGCTGATTATCATTCTTTTTTACCAATACTTTTTGCTAAAATTTTTCGAAAAAAATCTTTTCTTGTTTTAGGTGGATACGATGTTGCGTATATTCCTGAAATAAGATATGGCTCTTTTTCAAATCCCTTGAGAGCATTTTGTACAAGATTTTCTATAAAAAATGTTTATAAAAATATAGCAGTTTCTCATTATGTTTCTAATGAAATAAAAAATAAAATTGCAATTCCGAATATTAATGTAGTTTATCCGGGAGTAGATATTGAAAAGTTTAAAATTTTAAAACATGAAAAAAAGAAAATAATATTAACTGTAGCTTCTGTTAATATTAAAAAACAAATTCAATTAAAAGGTGTTGATTTTTTTCGTGAAGTAGCTCTTAAAATGCCGGAATACAAATTTATTATCGTTGGAATTTCGGATGGAATGAAGAAATACTTAGAACCAATACCTGAAAATGTCCAGGTTATTGGTTATATTAAACATGAAAAACTACTTAATTTCTATAAAAAAGCCAAAGTTTATTGTCAATTCTCAATGGTTGAATCTTTCGGATTAGCTTTATGTGAATCTATGCTTTGTTGTTGTGTTGGAGTTGTTAATAAAGTTGGAGCTTTACCTGAAGTTTTAGGAGATACAGGTTTCTATCTTGATGATAAGAATATTCCAAATGCAGTAAATTTGATTAATCTGGCATTGAATGAAGATGATAATTTAGGAGAGAAAGCAAAAAAAAGAGTAATTGAAAATTTCAGTTACGGAAAAAGAAAAAAAAGGCTATATGATCTTGTTGGAAATTAAACAAATAAATAAAGAATTTTATAGTATTTTAGGAAATATGTGTAAGTTGATACTTTTTTTTTTGGGAGTTTTTATAACTAAAAATAAGACTATCTGGATTTTTGGAGAATCAGGAGGAATGCAGTTTTTAAGTAACTCCAAATATCTTTTTATTTATATTCTTAAATATCAAAAAATGATTCGTCCAATTTGGTTTACAAAAAAAAGAGATATTGTTAAAGAAATAAATAATCTCGGAGGAGAAGCATACCTTTTTAATTCTTTAAAAGCTTTGTATTTTGGTTTGATAGCTAAAGTATATATTCATTCGTACGGAAGAGATGACATACTAAATTATTCAATAAAAAATGCAATTTTTGTTAATTTATACCATGGAATGGTTATTAAAAAGTTAAAAAAATACTATAGAAAGGACGATTTGGATATTGCGTCCTCTGAACTTTTTATTCAAGTTCGACGAGATATTTTCCCAAAAATAAAAAAAATTGCGATTACTGGAGAACCTAGATATGATATATTTTTTAGTAAGGTTGATAAAGTTGGAATATTAAAAAAATATCATTTAGAAAGATATATCGGCAAAAAAATCATTTCGTATTTACCTACTCATAGAAATTATCGGAATAAGTATAAAGCAATATTCCAAAACTTTAATGAAATAATTAAATTTCAGGATGTTGTTTTTTTTGATAAAAGCCATCCAATGGAAAAGAATATGGCAAGAGATGAAGTTCGTAATTTCAATAATGTTGTAAATATATCTGATTTATATATTGATACTCAAGAGCTATTAAGTGTAACGGATATTTTAATTACGGATTATTCAAGTTGTTTTATAGATTTTTTACTAACAGAACGACCGGTTATTTTTTATGCTTATGATTTAAAAGAATTTACTGAGAAAAATGGATTTTATGTTGATTACAAAAAAAATGTGCCGGGTAAAATATGTTACAATGAAAGTGAGTTGTATAACTGTATTCAAGCTTATTTAAAATATCCTGAACTTGATTATAGAAAAAGAATTCAAGGAAAAAGACGATTTCATAAATATTATGATGGGAATAGTTCGGAAAGAGTTTATCAGGAAATAATGAAACTATTAGATAAATAAAGAAGATGAAAGAATTAAAAAAATCATTCTGGGATTTTGTTACTGCTAATATCATGATAGTGTTAGCTGTACCTTTGATGATAATTTCTGAGTCAATTCAAGCAAGATATTTAGGACCGGGCAATTATGGGAAAGTAGCGTTATTTCTCAGTGCAATTATTTTATTGTATTCATTTGGAATAAGTTGGCTTCGTCTTTCAATTATACGATTTGGAAAGGAAGAATTTCTTAAAGAAAATCATTTAAGGAAAACAACTGCAGACTTTTTTATTATCAGTTTATTTTCATTTTTCGTTATTTCTGTATTATTCTATTCGTTTAAAAAACCGATTCTGACTTTTCTAGAGATTGGAAAAATTAATCTATTTTGGATAATACTTTTAGGTGCGTTTATCTCTTTAATTAAATTTTTTATACTGGAAGTCTTGCAAGTGATTAGATTGATAAAACTGTACACTTTTTTATTTAGACTTGCTTCAAAAATCTTTATAGTTCTTGGAATGTTGCTTTTTGTTTTTTATATTTTGGAGATAAGTGTAATTTATGTTGTTTATGTTTTTTTAATATCAGATATTCTGGTTATTATAATTGGTTTATTTTTTATAAAATCCAAATACATTTTTCCATTACAATTTGATAAAGTATTGATAAAAAAAATGATAATCTTCAGTTTGCCCCTTCTGTTAAATAGTTGGTCGGGTTATGTAATTAACTGGGTAGATACTTATGTAATAAAATATTTTATGACACTTGAAGATGTAGGAATATATCAAGCAGCATATAAAATACTGAACACTTTTAAATCATTTTTCGGAATGGGATTAGTGGCTATCACAACTCCAATAATAATGGTTTTTAAAACAAAAGGTGAAATTGATAAAATCAAAAACTTCTATATAAAAAGACTTATTCCTCAAATCAGTTTTTTTGCTATGATATTTGTTTCATTAATTATTATATTCAGTAATCAGATGTTTCATCTTATTTATGGGGAAAAATTCAATTCCTCAATTATGGTTTTTAAGATATTAATGGCTTCTGTAAGTTTTACTATGATTGCATATGGTTTCTCAGCAATTTTTACATCCTTTGGTTTGACAAAGATAATTTTTTATTTAGGTCTTTCATCCGGAATATTTAATATTGTAGTTGATATTTTCCTGGTAAGATATATTGGAATAGCAGGAGCAGCAATTGCTTCTTTTTTAGTTTTTTCCATTGTTCCTATAATCTGGTTATTTTATATTAATAAATACTTTGGTGTCACAAGGAAACTGGCACTTTTATTTCCCCTTATAACGGTTCTTATTATGTTAATAAATATATTTGAAATTAACTTCATAATTAGATTAGTTGCTTCAATATTTCTGATGATTACAGTATTTGTTATTTCCAGAAAATTTAACCTTTTTAATAAAAAAGATTCTATAATGATTAGCAATATCAATTTACCTGACCCTATTAGAAATCTTTTGGTAAAATTTATTAATTATGCGAGTAAAAAGTAGATTATTTCTGGAAATTCTTTAAGAGAAGTGAAATCTATCGGTTTACAGAGTTCATGAAAAAAATAAGATGAAGAGAGAAATTAAAATAAATGTGAGATTATTTCAGTAATAAACATTTCTTGCAATTAATTATTTTTTCTCCGACTTTCAAACTAAATATATAAATCCCGGAACTTACCCGTTTATCGTTATTGTCTATACCTCTCCAATTTATACTATGTTTTCCAGCAGATTGCTTTTTATCAATCAATGTTCGCACTAATTGACCTTTAATATTATAGATATGCAACTTAACAATGTTCTCTTCTGAAATTTGGTAATTAATGACTGTTTCTGGATTGAAGGGATTGGGATAATTGTTTTCAAGCTTCGTAACTAAAGGATAAAGAATTTCATTAGAACCAGCCTCAACAATATTTAGTATAATAGGAATAATGATTTCAGGATTCTCCGGATCATTACTATAGATATTGATTTGAGCATCATAAGTTCCAATCTCTAAATCTGTTGCATTGAACGTAACATCAATATTAACTGATGAATCAGGAAACACAATTCCATATTCCGGTGATAATGAAAGCCAATTTATTATTGGCGCTGTTGATTCAACGAGTGTTAAACCTCCCTGTGGGGTTCCATTGTGGTTATTATTAGTTAAATCAAACCAGGGTTCATTACTATCGAAATTCCAATAAGCTTCCAATCCTTCTTCATTACCCGAAAGCGAATTATTCATATTTGTTAAAATATCATTATGAGAGCGAGGATAATCCCATATTCTTGCTTCGTCTAATAAGCCATTAAAATAGGCATGAGGATAACCACTATATGTATGTCTTCCCAAATCAACATAATCAATTGAAGTCGTATAATTTCCTTGTTGAACATTAGCAGTAGAATCTACTATTATGCCATTAATATAAAAATATATCATTGTCGGAGAAACAACTCCAGCATAATGATTCCACTCTCCATAAGGCTGGCAATCGGTTTCTACAATACAACCAGATCCTGAGCTGCTTCTGACAAATAAGTAGGTTCTGTATGTATTAACCTGGGTGTAAAATACAACAGTAGAATGATTATCTCCTACTTGATTATCTCTTTGCTCAAATATCGGATTATTAGGGGTACTACCACCTCCTTGTCCCTCCATTAATGCCCACATTTCTATAGTGAAATAATTTGTGTTAATTACGTTATCGAATATACTCATATAATCATTTATGCCATCAAAACTTGCAGCCATTCCTGAACTGGAATTTCCTGCAATTTGTAAATCTATGTTTAAATTACTTCCACCGGTGTTATAGATTGTAAATACTTCTGAAATTATTTGACCAGGAATCAGGTCAATATTGATTGAATATAAAGATAATGAAATTTCCGGTGGAAAAACACATTCAGCAATAAGAGAAATCTCTAATTCCGGTTCATCAGGGTCGTCGCTTATAATATATAATGTGTCACAAAGTGTACCGGTTAAACTTGAATTAACTGTAATAATGATTTCCTGGCTTTCTCCACCCTCCAAATTTATTGATGTAATATCAGGATTGAAATAATTAGTATTGGTGTAAATGTCCGTAACATGCAGGGTAACCGAACCGGTGTTATAGATTGTTAAAGGTAATGATACAGGATATCCAGAATAAACTTCAGGAAAATATAACTCATCAGTTGATACTGCAATATTTGTAGAAAATACTTCAATAGAGAAAGTATAATTTGAGTTGTAATCATCAGCATTAATACTCAAATCAAAAATAATATCATGTTGATCTGGACAAATAATTTCAACATCGAAGCTGTAGTTATTCGGACTTGTAGAGGTAGAAGAAGGATATATATCTCCAAAATATTGAATACTGTCACCAATCGAAGTGAAAGTATCCAAAGTTAATAGAATTGCAGAAACATTAGTCGCTATATCAATCCCAACATTTCTCAAAGTGATAGACATCTCAATAGTTTCACCGGGATTTACGATTCCATTATTATTACCTTGGCTATCATTGATTTCAAAGGAATCTAAAATAATAAAAGGACCTTGGTCGGGAATTAAAGGGGTAGTAAATAAAATCGCCATTTCATCTTCTAAAATTTTTGCACCAGTTGGATATTGATTACTATATGTATATTCCAATCCGATTGTCCCAGTATGATCTTCTAAACCAATGGTTGCATATTCACCATGATTTGAAAATGTTCCGTAAATTCCCTGATCTACATTGTTGATTGTCTCATATTGAAATAAAATATTGTTATCTCCAGTTATTGTCGGATAATGATTTGAATCAAACAATATCACCTGAAAGGTCTCTTCTGAGTCATCGTAATCATTCTGTAAATGAGACCATCCAACAATGAAACAATTTAGTATTTGGTCATAGAAATAACAAACATTTCCGTAACTTATTTTCAGATCGTCCCAGAAAGGAGCAATTATCGGAGAAGGACCAAGAGGACCTGGTATACTCCAGTTCATAAAAGACATTTGATCCGTGCTTCCGGGAGCTACCCAGCCATTTGAACAAACTGTCATAGTTGTATAATTTTTTCCATAGAATTTAAGGATAAAGGGTAAATCAATTTCTTCAATATCACCCATATCTCCATTATCATATAAAGTAATAACCGTTCCCGAACCACCATAGTTTGGATCGATTTCTATCCAATCATAAACAGGAGCAAGATCATAACCGATATCGCCATCATCATAGCAGTAGTAACCATAACTGTCTGGACCAAGCGGGTCAGTGACAAATACTTCTCCGACTTCTAAAAAGAAAGTGACAATATTATTATATCCATCAGCATTATACAGTTGAAGTTCCAAAGCAAACTGTGTTCCGGGAATTATTTCCTGATTTGCTGATATAATAAATCTATCGGAATTATTTGTCATTTGATTAGCTGGTGGAATGTTCCCAAAATATCCATTCGGATCATCGATTATTATATCATTATTTGAAGATGTTAAAATGCCGAGTACTTGGTTTGAAGAAACAGTTCCGATATTTTCAATTGTGATAGTGAGTTCTGCTGTTTCTCCAGGATCTAATATGCCATTATTTCCATCTAAAACAGTATAATCGACAGGTTGAAGGTTTGCCCCTTCAACATTTAGATAAATCTTATCATCCCATTCATTGTTATTAATATCCAGTATTGAAATATCGATTATTAATTCCGAACCGCTTAAAACATTTGAATCGATTGAAAAATCAAAATCATCCGGAGAAAAAAGTGAAGTACCATCAGGAATATCACCATAATATTCAGTATAGTCTGTGATATTAATAAAATCAATATCAGAAGATATAGTTGCAGATATTGAATTCGCAGTAATTGAACCGAAGTTTTTCAAGCTTACATTTAACTCAATCTCTTCTCCCGGATTTATAATATTATCACCATTACCGCTGGAACTTCCAATGTTATCATCATCGATCTCAATTTCAAAAACATTTACAAAAACATCATTTTGCACAATATTGAAAATTCCAAGATGCGGGATGTAATTATGCTTGGTTGCTGTAAGGTTTACTTCACCTGTGTTGTCTGCTTCAGTTGGAAGATATATTTCACCGTTATCATCAGTATATCCTGTTGAAAATATCTCATCGTTTCCTTTTAAAATAGTAACCCATGCATTTTTAATAGGAATACCTGCACTTGTTAAAACCATAACTTCCAACAAATTAGAGCCGACAGATACTTGGGAATCGTAGGTAACCACCATTGGTTCAGGAGAACCTGTCCATATTTCCATACCGGGATCGCCCATCAGGTTGTTCCAATAAGAAAATTTATAGACAGCATTGTAAGGATTATTGGGATATGCAGTATATAAATTCACTTTTCCTCGATTAAGAGCACCACCGAGATGATAGATATTATCAACAAAAATTCCATAATAAATTCCTGCATCAACGCAATTGTTAAAACAAGTATTGGTGTCTAAAGTTGCCGTGCCAATTGCTGCAATTGCTCCTTTTGGATTGCCCGGAGAACCAGCCTTTAAGAATCGTTCGGTTCTCGAGTCAAAGGTTCCTTCAAAATCCCCCACACTACAAGTTAATAACACAGCCACAGGAAGCATTAAACCATTATTCAAATTACTAATTTCGTCGAGATCCCATCCACTCATACCAAAATATCCCCGGTAATTAAAATAACTGATTCCTTCATTAAAACCATTACTTATCTGTGAAACCCAGGGAGCTGAATAGACCTCTATAAAGGAAAAATTATCTAAATATTGATTAATCATTTCTTTAATACTAATCTTAGTATTAACGCAAGATTGTCCTGAATAAGTAGGATCACCAACTAATAAGGCTTTATTATACCAGTTAGTATTTCCTAAATAAGGTTCTTTCTCATAATGTAAAATTTTGTAAATTATGGTTTGAAGTTCAAATATTGAATTAAAAGAAAGGCGACCGATAAATGCATCTGCGAGAATGTCATTCCCTTCAAGAAGTACATAATAGTGATCTCCTTCACCGCCATCAATATGACCTGTTGGTATAGAAAAATTTCCTCCTGCATCACCAATTAGACAAATGAATTCAGGGGGATTTTCCCATGTATCATAAGCATTTTGAATGTAATTTTTAATGGAATTCAGCGTTGTTCCGGTCTGAGAAGTATTTGCACTTACAATATGAAATCCTTTTTGGTGTTTCCACTCAATCAAGTTTTGCAAAGTCGATTCGACTTGAGGATTATCAGGATAAATGAAAAGATAATTTGGTTGATGGAATTCATCTTCTCTTATCGATTCTGAATCATAATTTAATAGTAATGATTTATAAGTGGATTCAAAAGACCTTGAATACTGCTTATCGTTTGTTTTTACATTATTTCCACCTGTACCCACACAATTTACAACTAATTCAACATCCTTGTATATTATTAATTCCCTGGTTCTGGGATTATACTGAAAGGGATTTACTGTTATATTCACCACTCGTAAGTTCCGCATTATTGCAGGTTCTCCAAACTCAACAATATTTTTTGGAAAAACCTCATCTCCGGAATAGAACAATTCATCAATTATGAATTCATTTCTATTAGGTTGACTTTCTGATAATAATTCCTGTTGGGGATAAACCAGGATGTCTGAAAGAACTTCTTTTCTGAAGCTTATTATTTCAACAGAAACAGTTCCTTCATTTGGCAAAGCGATTAACCTGGTAAATTTTGGAAGTTCAGGTTTTCCTATTTCTAAGAATTCCCCTTCGTTCCAATAAGATATCTTTTGAAAGTTAATTCCTGATTCTGAAACATTTTGGATGTCATAACCATCTAATGAAAATTGAATTTTTGTTATTTCCTGATTATTAGATATATTCTCAAATAATTGCTTATGTGAATTCTCCTGTATATCAATCCACTCAGGATAAAGAGTTATATACATTAACATCATTATTGAAATTACTGTTTTTTTCATATTTTCTTTCTTTTTTTTATAATTCTAATAACTAAAATTCTAATATAAATGTCAATCAAAAAAAGACTATTGATTTTTATTATTTAGATTTAATATTATCTATACAACCTTAGAGTTTAAATTGATAAATGTTTACAGTATTAAAGATTAAAATATCTTAAATTCTCATATGATAGAGAAATTGAATTAACTCATGTTTAAATTCATTGACAATAAAACTTAATTTTTCTATTTAACAAAAGTTAGTAACACCTATTATTTTGGAGTGGGCATGAAAAAACTTTGTATTATATTATCTTTTTTAATTTTAGTTCCAATGCTTAATTCTTTAGAGAAGTTTTATACATATTACGATAAGGGTATGCAATTCATGGAAAGGGGTGAATGGATTCGCGCCCTTGCTGAATTTAAAAGCGCTTCTTCATTAGAATTTGTTGATAAGAAAAAGCAGCGAACCTATGGTACTCGATTTATCCAATATTTTCCACATCGCGAAATGGGAATCTGTCATTACAATTTGGGTGAATACGATAATGCAATGGGAGAATTGCAACTTTCTTATGCCTATAAAAAATCCAAACGGGCTTTAGAATACATAGATAAGATGAGTTATGAGGGTGGAGAAATTGATATTGAAGATTCTATTGCCCAAAGGGAAAAACATAAAAAAGAACAGGAAGAATTAGCACTGCGACAAAAGGAGATGGAAGAGCAGAAGAAGAAAGAAGAAGAACTGATTCAAAAACAGAAAGAGATAGAAGAGGAAAGTAAGCGTTTAAAAGAAGAAAAAGAGAAAGCAAAAAAGATTTTGGAAGAATTAGCCTTACGACAAAAGGAAATGGAAGAACAAAAAGAAAAAGAGCAAGAACTTGCACTCATACAGAAAGAGATCGAAGAAAAACGACGTTTAGAAGAAGAAAAACAAAAAAAAGCTCAAAGAGAAATTGAAATCTTAGAAAAAGAAATCGAGCAAAAACAGCTAGAACTAGAAAGAGAAAAGAAAAAGACCGAAGAACAGAAAGAGAAGAAAACTGATATCAGTAAACTTCCTTTAGGTGCACTTACTTACGACCCATCAAAGGTTACCCAGGTTGGCTCACGTTTATCTATAGCAGTTCTAACTTTTGAGAGTAATGAAAAAGCACAGAACCTGATTGAATCCGTTACTGAAAAGCTCATCACTCAACTCGTGAATTTAAGACGCTTCAGAGTTATTGAAAGAAGTGCAATGAATAAAATTATGCAAGAACAAAAACTTGGAATGACAGGTTTTGTTGATGATGAAACAGCAATTCAAGTAGGAAAGTTAGTAGGAGCTGATGTTATTGTCTTAGGTAGAATAAA
The DNA here is from genome assembly GCA_013203665.1 of Armatimonadota bacterium. Taxonomy (GTDB): domain Bacteria; phylum Cloacimonadota; class Cloacimonadia; order Cloacimonadales; family TCS61; genus JABMPU01. The sequence goes on along the minus strand of JABMPU010000093.1, from coordinate 13,996 downwards.
TCTGGAAATAGGTTTTGCAAAAATCAGTGCCCGAGGAATTGATACAGAAACCAGCGAATTGATCGTTGCCAAAGAAGCAAATTCCGGGAATACCAGTATTGAAAACATTGAAAAACTTGTGGAACAAGTTGCAATCGATATCTACAACGATCTTCCTTTGGTTGAAGGAATCGTCGTGGAAGTTGAAGAAGATCAGATTTTTCTGAGCATTGGTAGTGATGTTGGCGTTAGGAAGGGTACAAAGTGTGTTGCCTACAAAGAAGGGAAAATATATTATCATCCTCAAACAGGAGAAGTTTTGGGAAAAAATGTAACTCCTCTGGGTGAGTTAATTGTGATTCAGGTTCAAGAAAAAATGTCGATTGCCAAAGTTATTGGTAAAACTGGTAAAATCGAAATAGAAGATAAAGTAGTTGTAAAATAAAAAAGGAGGGAGTATGAAAAAGTTTTTAATTGGTTTTTTAATTGTATTTGTTAGCTTGAATTTATTTGCTGGTGCAGACTATAATATAACCGGAGCTGGCGCCAGAGCAGCAGGTTTGGGAGGTGCGTTTATAGCCGTTGCTGATGATGCAACTGCAATTTCCTGGAATCCTGCTGGATTAACTCAACTTTATCGACCGGAAATCTCAATTGTAACTAAATTCATTGCAGAAGATTGGGAATACAAATCTAGTTATTGGGATGCAGAAAGTGACAAACAAAGTCATTTTGCTTTTAATTTTGCTAGTGCTGCTTATCCATTTATGAATGGAAAATTAGTAGCAGCAATTGCATATCAGCAACAACTTGATTGGTATAGTGATTGGGAAGATGAGGATGATAAGTCTACAGGTGGTGCAAATTCAATAACTTCAGGTTTAGCGTTTAGGCTTTTACCAATTATTTCTATAGGATTTTCAACAAATGTCTGGTTGGGAAATTGGATTCATGACGATGTTTGGGCTTACCACCCAGATGAAGATGATTATGATTATGTTGATAGAACTATCACTTTTTCTGGTTTGAACTTTGTTTTTGGATTAATGGTTGATTTTAATAATTTAGAGACACCTGTTCCCTTGAAATTTGGAGCAACTATGCGAACTCCATTCGATCTGGAAGTGGCAGTAGAAGCAGATTACGAAGACTTCGAAGACCTTGAATATACCAATACTGTAGATATGCCGATAATGTTAGGTTTTGGGGCTTCATTTAGAATTGGAGATTATTTTACTTTATCAACTGATTATGAGATAAGAGCTTATGCGGACAGTAAAATTCACTATGAATTAGGTGGAACATCAGATTTAAGTGATAGTCGTGACAATCTAAGCCAGATCAGAGTTGGAGCAGAATATCTTTTTGTAACTGATTTTGCTGTAATCCCCCTCAGAACAGGATTCAAGACTATTCCTACTCTTCTTGCTAATGGTAATGGACCATCAAATGATTGGGAATTTACCGATCAAACTACAGGAACTGGTTTTTCATTTGGAACAGGTTTGATATTTGATAGAATTGCTATTGATGCAACATTTGAAATGACAAGTTATGAAGAGAAGTGGGATGACTGGCCAAACATCGGAGAAGATGAGAGCGCAACATCCACTAAATATAATACAACGATCTCCACTATTTTCTATTTCTAGCAAAAATGTAACTTCATCCCTCATATACCTGTTGAAGAGGGTATATGAGGGTTTTTTAGGGAGAAGGAAATGAAAACAAAGTTATATCTGGTCTTATTAATTTTAGGAATGTTTATTTTATTTGGTTGTGAAGAAGAGACAACAAAACCCGATACAACTCCACCAATGGTACAGATAACATCACCAACGAATAATGCAACGATTTCCGGTGAAGTTGATATTAATATTAATGCATCTGATAATAAAGGTGTTGCAATAGTAGAAATATATATCGATGGTGATTGGGCTGGTGAAACAACTTCAGAACCTTGGGGATTTGTCTGGGAAACAGAATTATGGGATAATGCTGATTACACATTACAAGCACAAGCTTATGATACATCCGATAATATTGGAACATCAAATCTTGTGAATGTAACTGTACAAAATGCGGTACCCGAACTGCATGTAAGTACATCCGCTATGGATTTCGGATCAATTGAAACTGAGGACTATTTTGATATTAGTAATATTGGAACCGGAACATTAAACTGGGAAATTACAGACAATCAGGATTGGATTACTGTGGATCCGACAAGTGGTTCAGATGAAGGAGATAAAAGTACAATTACTGTAACAGTTGATAGAGAAGGTCTGTCTGAAGGCTTCTATCAAGGTGAAATATCGATAACTTCAGATGGTGGTTCTGCTTCAATTGCAGTTTATATGGATGTTGTTGAACAAATTGTTCTGGATGAAGGTTTTGAAGGATTATTTCCACCTGCAGGATGGTTGAAGCTCAGCCCTGATGGTGGAACCGGTTGGGAACTAATGCAAGTTGGAACAACTCCACTTCCTGGCTGGACTGGCGGGGCAGCAACTGCTTGCCCGGATGGAGGTTCCTGGCAAGCATATTGTACATGGACAACTGGTGGTACAGCCAGCAATGATCAATGGTTAATCACACCCCAGATAACTGTTACCTCCGGTGATATACTTGATTTCTATATGATTTACTTTTTTGATTCGTATGTTGATCATGTAGAGATACTGATATCTACAACTGTTCAAAATAATCCCAATGCATTTAATACTGTAGTTGATATAATTGATTTCTCAGTTGGAAGTTCTACTGATTGGACTCTCTATTCCTACAACCTGACAGATTTCGTTGCTGCAGGAACAGATGTATATATTGGATTCAGAGAAATTGTTGCTGATAATATTAACGACGGTAGCGCAATCTCAATTGATAATGTATATGTTGGTTCTTATCAAAAAAGAAGTTCTGTTAATTCTTTACCTGAGGTTTTAAAGGAAACCAGAGCCAAGAAAGATTCTGTATATAGAGATGTATCTAAAACAAAATAAGCAAAATGGTTTTTAATATCTGATTAAATTTTTGTGATTTATAAACCCTCATATACCCTTTTGAGGGAATTATATGAGGGTATTTTATCTTTGGAGTTGATATGGAACGAAAATTATTTATTGTATTTTTCATTTTACTCTTTTCATTTTCTGTTAATGCTCAACTTGATTTGAGTTTAGGTCCGGATTGGAATTTTACGGGAGTGGGAGCAAGGGCTGCTGGTATGGGAGGAGCATTTATTGGAGTAGCAGATGATGCAACTGCCATTTCCTGGAATCCTGCCGGGTTAACACAATTGGACAAACCGGAAGCATCCATTGTAGGTCGGGGTCTTGGTGAAATATACGAAGTGGACTTCGATTATGGGGTAGAAACCTATGAAGACGAACATGCTATCCTGAACTTCTTGAGTGGAGTATATCCGTTTGAATTTTCTGGTAAACAATTTATTGCTGCACTGGCAGTGCAAAGACAACTGGATCTCTATTCCTATTATAAAGAAGAGTATTGGGGTGAAGATGGTTCTGGCTTCAACAGGTATTATTATGAAAAGTTTTCCGAAGGAGGAGCCAGTACTATCACTTTGGGTCTGGGTAGCAGAATGGGTTCTATTTTTTCCCTGGGTGCTGCCATCAACTTATGGGTAGGGAATGCATTGTTAGAATCAAAATATGAATTTGAAGATGATTTACCCGATTTTTACTATTATAGTGAATCTTACGATAAATCGGATTGGAATTTCTCTGGTTTAAATTTTGTTTTTGGAGTGATGGTAGATTACAATTATCTGGAAAATCCAAAACCTTTTAAATTGGGATTAGTAGTAAAAACTCCTTTTGATTTGAAGGTTGATAAAGAATATTCCTATGAAAGCTATATAGACAATAATGGTGAAATTACTGAATACTATGATGAAGAGAGCAATTCTTATCCTTTGGGAATGCCGTTAATATGTGGATTTGGTGCCTCATATTGCTTTGGTTATAATTTTACTCTGGCTATGGATATTGAAGCCAGATTATTTGGTAATTCAAATCTTAAAGAAGATTATGAAGACCTTACGGGAAATGATGAAGAGATAGAAAATCAAAATTTGACTCAGTTCAGAATTGGGGGAGAATATCTCTTTACTGAAATCTGGGATTTTGCTGTTATTCCGTTCAGGCTAGGTATTCAAACCCTTCCAACCTTGTTTAAAAATATGGATGGAAATCAAGTGGTTGGAGGGGGAATTTCATTTGGAACAGGTCTGATTACTGATAGGTATTCATTTGATATTTCAGCGAAAAACACAAAATTTGATATTGAACGTGAAGATTCTGATGAGTTTATTTACACAAAAACTATAAATACAATAACACTTTCTCTGATTTACTATTTCTAAAAGAGGATTTGAGGATGAAGATAAAATTACAACTTCTGCTAATGTTATTTGTAATATTCCATTGTAACACAATTTTTGCCAAGAAATCACCGGATTGGGTAAAAAATCGACCAATTGATTCAGAATATTATATTGGAATTGGTTTTGCTCAAAAAATCAAAGATAACAACGACCATATCGAAATAGCAAAAAACAATGCTTTAAAAAATCTCTCTTCGGAAATAACAGTGAAAATAACCGGACAAGCTATCAGCAATATTGTGGAAAAAGCCGGCATGGTCGAAGATGAATTCAAAACGCAGATAAGATCCTATACTCAAGCTGAATTGGATGGATATGAACTTGTTGATACCTGGCAGGATAAAAATGAATACTGGATTTATTATCAGCTTTCAAAAGAACTTTATAAACAAATAAAGCAGGAAAAAATTGATAAAGCTATTAGTCTGGCTTTGGACCTATTTTCTGAAGCTAAAATAAATGAAGAAAAAAAGAACATTGAAAAGGCTTTACTCTATTATCTTCAATCTCTTAATCCAATTGAAAAATATATTGGTGAGAGCTTGGAAACTACATTTAGAGGTTCAACAATCTATTTGAATAACGAAATATATTTTTGCATCCAGAATCTGCTTTCAAGTATAAATTTAACTCCTCAAAATCCCACATTAGATGCCAAAAAAAATAAACCGATAGAACAGTTTTTACAGGTCTCAGCAATTTATCATGATGAAGATAGCATCCAAACTCCAATCTCTAATCTGCCACTTTATTTCTCTTTTCTTCGCGGTTCAGGAGATTTGCTGCAGGAAGTAAGAACAGACGATAAAGGCATCGGTAAATCAAAAGTTAGTAGAGTAATATCATCCGAAAAAATGCAGATAATTCAAACACAACTGGATATTTCAAGATTTATTAATCAAGATAGTACATCTTTTATTTTTCAGAATATTCTCAAAAGTTTTCCAGTTCCAACTGCTGAAATTATCCTAAATGTTTCCGGATTAACTTTTTATATTGAATCTAATGAAACAAATCTTGGTGAGATTTTAACAGTTTTACATATTGAACCGGAACTTAAAAATCAATTATCAGAAAAAGGATACACTTTTGCTGAGGATAAAAGCGGGGCGGATATTTTTATCACGATTAATGCTCGTTCCAGAGAAGGATCAGAAATGTTTGGTATGTACACTTCGTTTGTGGATCTATCTCTTTCCGTAACAGACATGCTCTCTGAAGAAGAAATTTATAAGAACTCCATTAATAACATCAGTGGACAGGGATTGAGCTACGAGAAAGCTGGATTGAAAGCTTTCCAAAATACTGCTAAGACTTCTTGTAACGATATGATTCCTGAACTGTTAGAAATTCTTCAGAATTAACTATCTCAAAAGTATCATTTTTCTTGTTTCTTTGAATTTACCTGTTGTTAGTTTATAGAAATAAATTCCTGATGAAACAGACTGATTATTTTCATCGGTGCCGTTCCAGATAACCTGATTAGGAATTAGAAGTGAGGAGTTAGGAATTGGAAAAGTTTTTACCTTCTGTCCTTTCAAGTTATAAATTACTATCTCCATGCTCTCAGTGCTCTCCGTGGTTAGATTAAATGAGATCATTGTGGCAGGATTGAAAGGATTGGGATAGTTATTTAATTCAATTCCCAATTCAGTAACTGAATTTTCATCTGTATCCACAGAATAATCTGTTAGCATATAAGTTCCATCGTCTGTGCAGCAGATAAGGTTTGTATAAAGCAGGAAAGGGTGATAAGTGAGTTTATTAACATAAACATTTGGAAGTCCGATATTCATAAAAGTCAGCTCATCCGTCCACATAGCCACACCCTGATTGGTTCCTGCAGGTTCTTCCCAACCTACAAAAATATTTCCGTCTTCATCGATTCCAACAGTACTCATCATAATTTCCCAAAATTCAACCTCCCAATTGACCCCATAATCAGATGAACTCCACAAACCTGATGAATACGATGTGCCGGGAAAGATACCATATACAAGTTCATTTTGGCTCATTTCCAGATCGCTAATATTTACCATTATATTTGACGGATACCAGTTTTCTCCGGCATCATCAGAATAATAAACCCCCTCATTGGTGGAAACTATGTAATTGCCATAATAAGAAACCATATCATAACAATACTTCCCGTTAAAGAAATCCACAGTTTCCCAAACTGAGGGAACTTCAGCTCTCATCAATCCCTGTTCACCACCTACATAATATTTACTGTCGTTCCAACAATAATAGATAAATCTCGGATTCAAAAACCATTCACTAATAAAGAACTCAAAAGTTATGAAATTGAAAAAGTAGATGCCATCTGAATAGGAACCATCTCCCATAGCAACAATAAGGTCTGCAGTTGCCATGAAAACCTGTTCAGTATCCCAGACCGGTAAATTACTGTAGTGATATTGCTCCCAGTTCCCGCCAATATTTATCCAGAGCCCATCCGAAGAACTTATTATTTCATAAAATACCCCACCTCCCCACAGATTGAAATTGTTACATTCCACATCTGTCGGACCAAAATTTTCCCAGTTGTATGATAAACATAAACCCGGAATTACAAAGATAATTAGTAATAATGAAAAATCCTTAATTGTTTTCATGATTTCCTCCTTTAGAAAACTTTTTCGGGCAGCTTGGAAAGTTGTCCCTACTTGATCAAAATCATTTTTCTCATCTTTTCGAAATTAGCGGTTTTTATTTTATAGAAATATATCCCTGATGAGACTGGTTTACAATTATCGTTCGTCCCGTTCCAGATGATTGAATATTGTCTGTCGACTCCGCTCAGGATGACAGGTAGACTTTTCACCTTCTGACCTTTTGCATTATAGATTTCAATCTCCGTGTTCTCCGTGCTCTCAGTGGTTAATGAAAAAGAGATTGTGGTTTCAGGATTAAATGGATTGGGAAAGTTAGAAAGTTCTGAAATGTTAGATATAATTTCATCGTCTGCTACTCCCACTCCAGGAAGTTCTACATTTAATACAACTGCCCAACCATCAAGATCAGGTCCCTCATAGGAACAGAGGTAATGAGCATCATCAATCTTGCTTAAATAAGGATAGTCTGCCCTCATTTCATCAAACTCAAAAGATGTCTCTTTACTAATTGACCAGTCAATAGGATCTACAGTTAGCACAACTGCATATCCATCAGCGTCTTCACCTTTATAAGCACAGAGAAAATGAGTGCTATCTATCCTGGCTAAGTTAGGCTCACCACCAAGTTGTTCGTCATACTCAAATGGCGTTTCCATGCTAATTGACCAATCAATAGGGTTTACAGTTAATACTACTGCCCATCCATGAGAATCCGGACCTTGATAAGCACAGAAAAAGTGAGTATCGTCGATCCTTGATATGAAAGAATAAGCATCACAATCTACCGCAAATGAAAAGGGCGCCATCGGAGTGGTAACTGTCCAATTGTTAGAATCCACAGCTAACACTACGGCGTTACCACCATAAACATAACCTTGATGGGGATAAACACAGAGATGATGGGTATCATCTATTCTGGATAATATGAAATCATATCCACTTACAGGCTCAAAAATATATTCCGTTCCATAAGTAATTGACCAGACATCAGGATTAACAGTAAAAATTCCAGCTTTTCCGGTTACATCCCACATATTATGAACACCGAGATAATGAGTATCATCTATTTTGGATAAAGCATTATAATATCCAAATTCATCATCATACATAATAGTCGTTTCTGTGGTGATGGACCAATCTGCAGGATCTATACTAAGTACCGATGCAAAGGCTTCCTCATAACCACCACAATAAGTAATAAGATAATGAGTTGTATCTATTCTGGATAATCCCATATAATCTCCATCCTCATCATATTGATAAGATGTTTCAGTGGTAATCGACCAATCATCAGGATCTACAGTCAGTATCACTGCCATGCCGGTATAACCCGCATAAAGATTGAGATAATGGGAGTCATCTATTTTGGACATAATATTGTTCCTTCCACCCTTTTCTTCATCATATTCGTGAGGTGTACCCATTGTAATATCATAAGGGTCACTCATGCAAATCTGTGGAAATACGAATATTGTTAGGATTAAGGCAGTTAAGACAGTTACATTGATTTTCTTTTTACCCAATCTGAATTGATTTATCCTGTCGAAAATAAATCTGATCAGGGTGTTTCTTCTTAACATTTTTTCTTTTTTCATATTAACCTCCTTTATTTGATTAATATCATTTTCCTTGTTTCTTCAAATTTACCTGCTTTAAACTTATAGAAATAAATTCCACTTCCAACAGGTTGATTATTTTCATCTTTTCCATCCCATAAAATTGAAGATTGACTATTGAATATTGAAAATTGTTTAATCCTTTGCCCTTTCAAATTATAAATCTCAATCTTTGCGTTCTCAGCGTCCTTTGCGGTTAATGAAAAAGAAATCATTGTTTCAGGATTGAAAGGATTGGGATAATTTATTATGTGAAAAGAATTTTTAGGTGCAATTTCGTATTCAAAGCTCTCAACTATCAAAGGGGAATAGTAGATATTTACCGAATATGTGGCTGCTTCATAAATGTAATTTCCATCAACTGCAATCGACCAGGCAACACCAGGCCCACTGGCTGAAGTACCTGAGTCTATCAATACAATATTATTAATATCTGATATGTCAAATATCTGGATTCCATTAAACAGATAATTATTTTCAATTTCCATATCCACCGAATTTCTACCGGATTCAATATAGTTTATTTGTATTGGTTGTATTGGATTGGAAACATCGAATACATAAATTCCAGGTTCATTACTTCCCAAAAAAACATAGTTATCCTTTTGAGCAATAGAACGAAAATATCTCATAGAGTCTGGATTAACCGTAGCAATTAGTTCCAGGTTATCCGGTTCGGATATATCAATAATTCTTAAACCACCATTATAATTTACATAGATGTTATGTTCATTTGCATCCGCAATGAAAAGCAGCGAATCCTTGATACACAAAGCATTGGGATTTTCTGCAAAATCGTAGGTTCCCAAAAGCTGAATATTATTTATGTTTTCCGCATTAAAAACAGTAATAATACCCCAGATCTTGTCTATGGTAAAAATGAAATCGTTTTTTTTGGATAATCTGGAAATGAATCCCTGATAATCACTTACAGGATATGGATTTTCAGGATTACTAACATCAAAAATTACTAATCCGTAATCACACGCAACATAAGCCCAATTGTTTTCTACGATTACATCTTCACACCATTCGACGTATGGATAGGAACCAGTAACATAACTATCTTCAGGGATAGTAATATCTAAAATTGTAATTCCTTGCATCGATGTTACATAAGCATAATCATCCTTTATAAAGATAGCAGAATAAAAATCGTAGTTATCATACCAGTAAGTTAGTAAAGGATTAACAGGGTCAAATAAATCCATTAGATAAAAGCCGAATTCCCAGTTTGTTACATATAAAAATCCATCATCGATAAACACACTTGTAATGCAATTTGCAGGAGGCCAAGCTGTTGAATAATTTCCTGTAATGAAGGGATTTTCAGGATTAGAAACATCTATGATTTTTCCTCCTGTGAGATATAAATTGTCTTCATACTTTGTAAATTTATTGATCCAATCCATGAGAGGAGAATATGTTGTGTAACTGGAAATTTCCGGAATTTCCGGATTCACAATGCTCAGAATATACAATGAATTCCATTCACCAATATAGGCAATACTTTCATCGATCAGCAAATATGGGTCATTATTACTTGAATATTGAAGTGGCAGTTCTATTTCATTTAATAAAAAGATATTTAAGATATCATCAGCATTATAGATTTTCAGATGTATCTCCGATTCATTATAATTAGTATTTACAGTATACAGATAATTATTAAAGAAATCAAAAGATTTAACACTGTCGAGTTCTACTATTTGTGAGGGGAAAGCAATATCACTTATATTAAATATTTTAAGTTTGAAGAGCAGGTCATCACCCATAAATTCCTGAGTTTGTAAAAAAAGAAGAGTATCTTTTATCACAAATCTTTGAGCTGATTCCTCTATTTCAGAAATGAGAACAGGTTCATGTAAGTTGGTTAAATCGTAAATCGATGTTTTGTTTTCATATGTTCCAAAAGATGAAACTAAGGTGCTGGCAAAAAGAAAATCATTTTGAATCCCAACATAAAAAGCACCCGTATAAGGAATAATTGATGCAACAATTGGGTCTGTTTTATCTGTTACATCGAAAACTGTAATGCTCCATTCATTAGCAAAATAGGCAGTATTATCTTTAACTGCAACATCTTGATAAACACCGGAAATTAATGGAGATGTGATGTAATCTATAGAAAATACCGGTAAAGTTGTAAGAAGTATTATCAGGGAAATAAATATTTTCTTTAGCATAAGATGCTTCCTTATTTCAATAAAATTTATCCACCATTATTTTAAGAGGAGCATTTTCTTGGTTTCACTCACAAAAGCATCAGTTTTTATCCTATAAAGATAAATTCCTGAAGAGACGGGTTTTCCGTTGTTATCGGTACCGTCCCAAACCACCTTATTAATTCCTAATATCAAATTTCTAATTTCTAATTTTTTTATCTTTTGTCCTTTCAAATTATAGATTTCAATCTTTGCGTTCTTGGCATCCTTTGCGGTTAAATTATAAGAAATCGTTGTTTCCAGATTAAATGGATTCGGATAATTTGATAATTTGAAATTAGAAATTTGTAATTCAGAATTATCTTCGATTCCAACAACAACATTCTGGTTTTCATAAGCACCCATATCGATTCTTCCACCAAAAACTCTGGGATTTCCAGCCAAGTCAAATTCCGGCAAACTCAAACCGGTTGTATCCGGTGTTCCGGCATTAACACAAGGCGAATCATCTAATAAAGAATAAGGATATTCTCCGGTTCCCCAAAATAGTGGTTCTGAATCAATGTTTCCTTCACCTGTATAACCACCTTGAATATCACAATAAGTAACAATAGGATCGCTATAAAGATCAGCTAATATATTACTTTCTCCGTTATTCCAAATAATTGAATTTGTAACAATAGGATTTGAACTTGCGCAACATAATCCCCCAGCATTATTACTCGAATTTTCTATTATTGTATTATTAATAATCATTGGATTTGATTCATAACAGCATATTCCTCCCCCATAATCAATAGTCGAATTACCAATAATTAAATTATTAATAATCAGAGAATTGGAATTGTCCAGATAAATCCCTCCTCCATTGGCTTGTATGATACAAAATAAAGCAGAATTGTAACTAATTATGTTATTGATAATTGTAGGACTGGAATTACTTTCACAACAAATCCCGCCACCTGCCATTCCTCCCGAATTCTCACTTATGATATTATTAGCTATTAACGGACTGCTATAATTACGACAAACTATGCCACTCCCTGTTACATCTGCATTATTATTTATGATTGAGTTATATCTGATTATTGGATGAGAATAATTATTGCAGTATATTCCACCACCTATAGCAGAAGAATTGTTTTCGATAATGTTGAATTCAATAGTAGGACTAGAATTCTCACACGAAATTCCACCCCCACTGATATATTCAAGATTGTTATCTGAAATAAGACAATGAGAGATTAAGAGTTTACTGAAATTTGTTACAGTTGCTGCTCCTCTACTGGTATTATCAGGGCTGACATAATGCAATTTACAATATACAATTTTAGATGAATCATTTGTAGCTGGAGTTTCATTAAATTGAACTCCATGCCATGTTTCTATTGCAGTAAAAATTATCGTGTCCTGTTCTGTTCCTACAGCAAGCAAACAGCCTTGAACATCTAAGCTGTATAAATCCTGAAATTCAATATAAGTTCCCGGATCGATTGTTAAAGCTTCTCCATCAGGAATTGTTAAATCTCCAATAACCTTCACAGTATCTGCACTCCAGATACCGGAGACATCACCTGAAACGTAAATAATGTTTTCTTGCTTCTTCAGGATCACGCCACCATTTCCGGCAATAAAACCCAGATTTTCATTTACAAATAAAACTGAGTTTAATTGAGAAAAAACACCCGAATCTTCAGCTTCCCAGATAGTTCCACCATCTGCAGTATGCATGATCGTTCCGTTATCACCCACCACATATCCATCAGATTCTGTGGAAAAATCTATTCCATAAAAAGGTGTTGAGTAATGCTGTGTAGTCCACTCATTAAGATTTGATGTAGATGAAATACAACCGAACCAATCCCATCTTCTACCTGCTGTTATTCCATTAAAATCATCAAAGAAGTAACCATCAAAAAGTTTACCTTCATAACTTACAGCACCCTGTACAAAATAGAAATTGTAAAAACTGAAACTTGAACCCGAATTTGTAGTTTTTCCTACAAATGGTTGGAAAATGGAGTTTGAACCAAATACAAACCCGATAGATTCATCCACCATTTGAGCACCTTGCCAGCCGCCACCCATATAGCCTGTCTGAGTAATAGACCAGGTAGCTCCCGCATCATCTGTTTTGAGGATTGTCTGGTCGGTGCCGCCAGCAATGCCATTTCCGCTGATATCGATATCAACAGAGATAAGATTGCCATATATACCAACTGTAATGGGCATCCAGTTTGCTCCACCATCGGTTGTACGTAAAATGGTTTGTCCATCGCCAACCACAACAGCAGTGTCTGCATTCACGAAAGAGATTCCATTGAGGTTGTTTGATGTTCCGGAAGTTACATTATCCCAAGTTTCTCCTCCATTTGTTGTTTTTAAGATTGTACCGCTTTCACCAACAACCAAACCAATATTGCCATCAAAGAAATCAACTGAGTTCAGGTTTTGGGCTGTTCCGGAATCTAACAAAATCCAATTTGTCTGGCAGGTTAGAATCACAGGTAATAGAATCAGAAGATAAAATAAAATTTTGGTCTTCATAAAACTCCTCCTTAAAAAATAATGTTTTCTTACAGGTTGAATTGAACTAATCATTCTTAAAAAAGAATTTCTGTATTTGATGTCAAATAAATTATATCAAATTAAGGGAATTAATAATGAAAAAGCATCAAAAAAAAGCCATCGAATACGTCGATGGCTTTATCTTGAATAGCTCGGAAAGCTATCCTTACTTCATTAATAACATTTTCTTCATTAAATTATTTTCACTTGTTTGTAGATGATAGAAATATATTCCGGAACTGCATTCTTCTGCATTCCATATAATTGAATGCTGTCCTTTTTCTTTGAATTCTTTTACAAGAGTTTTTATCAATTGACCTTTGAGGTTGTAGATTGAAAGTTCAACCGGGCTGCTCTTTGAAAGCTGATAGCAAATAGTTGTCTCAGGATTGAACGGATTCGGAAAGTTGCCGATTAATGTTGTAATCGATGGAATCATATCATCAGCAGACGTTTCAATTTCTGTAGTAAAAGACCAGATGTCTGCAGTAGAGCTTCCACCATCATTTTTGCAAACAACCTTCCAATAATAAGTTTCTTCATAATCCAGAATTCCCGGATCATAAGTTTCGATGGGAGCATTATTTTCTAAAACAAGTGGAGGTGGATCAACGTTTCCAAAATAGAGATCGATCAAATTTGTGT
>JABMPU010000092.1 GCA_013203665.1 Armatimonadota bacterium | reverse complement strand
TTTTTGCCAATTAGATTCAAGTTTTTCATAATTGAGGATTTTTTGTATATTCATTCTTTCTATAACTGTTAATGATTCGTTCACATTTTCAAATCGAGCTTCATACCAATCTTCACTTTCAAAGTAGTTACGCCATTTTTCACTTTTAAAAATATAGCCATGAGAAGCAAAAACTTCATATCGCATTTCTGCCAATTTGGATTTACTATATTTTGCAAGAGTGGAATCTTGGACTACATCTGTTGAAATCCAATAATATTTTCTTCTGGTGTCTATCTTGTTTTTATCAACAACTGTTATCTCTCCTTTATCTGAAATATTAATCGTTTGCATTTCTATTTTTATTGATGAGATTGAATCATTTTGGGGATTGATTTCAATATCCGATGTTTTGAATATCATTAATGAGTCTGATCTATAAACATTTTCCTTAATAAGCCTTCCACAACTGTCTGCAAGGTATTTGCCGAATTCAAAATCATCTATAAATTCCCCGTTATTTTTCAGAATTACTAATTTCTCATATTCGCAGAAACCACCAGCTCCACAAATAAGTATGTAATTTAGTCCAATAATGTTCTCATTTTTAAGGATAATCTCACCGGGGAAAATGTCATCATAATATTTATAGTCAGCATGTAGAACCTGTTGAGCGATCTCTTTATCAATAGCCCTGTTCAGGGTTTCTCCTTTTGAGCTTGTCCAGGTGATTTTACTCAGTGGTTTTGATTTTAAAGTTTCGGGATTGTAATATTCTAAAAGTGAATCTAAATCAGAAATATTAGAATCATTAGCATAGATTGGATTTATTAATAATAAAAATATTACAATTATAATTAGCTTCATGAAAATCTCCTTATTTTAACAAAATCATCTTTTTAACTACAGAAGGTTCGTTATTGATTTCCCATACTCGTCACATAGCTCCTGCTGTGTGATGATGAATCTTTTCAGCTCCTGCTCTGCAACGAGAAAACGCATTAACATAAGGTTTGTCAACTCACTCGTATTTTCGTATGAGTTCCAGAATCTCATCTCGTCTATCATGTAGATCAATTAAATCTCTAATTGAAATCGAGCTATCACTTTTTATGTTTATATCCGCACCATTTTTGATCATAAATTCAAGCAAATCGAGATTATTAATCTTTCTAATCAAAATATTATAAAGTGGTGTTCGTCCCATTACACCTTTACAATTCAGATCAAAGCCATATTCGATCAGGGCATAAAGGATTCTTTCTTTGTATTCACCATTAGCTCCATAATGATAAGTTAAAATATTTATAGGATTCATTTCAGCATTAAGAAATTGAGGGATTTCAGGATCAATACAATTTTCTGCCAAAATAGAAAGTACTTTGTTAGAATTATGCTCGGATATGGCATTGAATAATCTAAAAGAATTAACTTCCAAATTACAGAATTCTATTATTTTTTTCTCATTTTCAATTGGTTGAAATCTATCTGGATAATCAGCATTAAACATACCTCGATAATGATGTAATAGCCAGATCCCTCTTTGCCCGACAGAATATTGAATTTCGTTCCCAATGGATACAAAGATAGTATCATTACCTTTAATATACTTTATTCCATTTTTAGAATGTGTAGGAATTTTTACAAAATCCCCTAGTATGAACCGTAGAGTATCGTTCATTTTATAAATCTTTTCAATCTTTATGTAAGCAGTATCAACAATTGATCTTAAAACTTTTGCTTTTTCATCTCTCACGGAGAAATCAAATATCGGTATTTGACCTTGATGTTCTTTTATGAATTCAATTTCTCCTTTCACGATTAGTTCGGATTGTTCAACTAACTTATAAAGTGGAATATCTATCCAGCTTGCACAGAGTTGATAAACAATAAAAATCAGTATTATGACAATATTTTTTTTCAGAGGATTCTCCTTTTGTATCGCAACGTTGTACACTGTGGCTTATCAGCGACGTGCAACGTCGCTATATAGGTTATTTCATCAGCAACATTTTCCTGATTTGAACAATATCACCAGATATTAGTTTTGCCAAATATATTCCTGATGCTACGGGATTACATGAGTTGTCTGTTCCATCCCAAACTACTGAATGCTGACCTCTGATATCTGAAAACTGTTTCACCTTTTGCCCTTTGATATTGAAAATTTCAATTCGTGAATTTTCGTGTAAATTAGTGGTTTCAAAATAAATCGTTGTTTCCGGATTGAAAGGATTTGGGAAATTATACAATGTGATAAAAGGATTTTCGATTACAATTTCATTAATGTCAATAAAACCTTCGATAAATTCAAAAGCACCCATATCAACAATTATTTCACCATTTCCATCTCCATCAAATATGCGAAGATTTCCCAGAATATCAAATTCCGGTAAGAACAAACCTATTGTATCCGGTTTTGCTGCATCGATGCAGGGAGAATTTTCCTGAAGATAGAATGGATAATCTGGGAAATTCAAAAACATGGGATCTTCATCTATGTTGCCTTTTCCTTCATGACCAAATTCGATATCATTGTAGGTTGTGTAATAATCTTTGCATTCCAGAAGTTGCTGATTTTCAAAATAGTTATTTTCGTTTTGCCAAAAAATATTATTTGTAATTTGCGGTTTGGAAATGAAGGTGTGAACTGCACCGGTGGCATAAAACATTTCTTCATTTAAGACTGGATTATTAATGATTGTATTATTTGTAATTCCGGGATAGGAATATGAACAGTAAAATGGTGAACCACCAATAAAGGCAAAATTATCTTTGAACAGACAACTTATAATTTTTGGAGAAGAGTGCATAGTGCAGCCAAAAGCACTCCCGAAATCTGCAACATTATTCTGAAAAATGCAGTCAGAAATCTCCAATTTGGAAAAATCATAAACTGAGATCGCTCCTCCAATTCCATTCTCTTCAGCAGCTTTTGAATATTCGATTTTGCAGTATTTTAGTTTGGAAATTTCATTCGTGTTTGGAGTATCTTCAAATCTTATTCCGTTCCAGCAGCCTTCTGTAGAATGGTCTATCGAAAAAAGTTCCGGTTCATCTGTGGTAAAAAGTATGAAATTACCAGGTTCTCCGATGGCGAGGATTCTTCCCAGAATCGATAATTTATAATAATCCTGGAATTCAATCTGAACTCCGGGCTCGATTGATAGAGTAACTCCATTTTCCACAACTACATCTTCAACCACTTTTACAGTATCCACATCCCAGTTTGTATCGCAAGTAATACTTCCTGAAACTTCGATTGAACTTCTATTTGAAGTTGTATTTTGATGGATAATTTCTTCAAATTTTGAAAAGAAATTCTGTTTTAATTCCGCAGAAGGAAAAGTCTGACATCCATAACCGATTGCCGGAGAACCGGCATTAAACTGTAATCTCCATTTCCCGGGTCAACAAGTTGCGGATCGATACCAATAACATTATTTGGAGCAGCCCAACTGGCTGGTGCAGGCAGGGTTCAACCATATTCACAAAGCAGAACAAAGTGGTTGAGCAAATCTGCGTTTATCTCTTCATCCGAATGAAACGACCAGTTATCGATAACATCCGGAATTCCATAAAATCCATATTGTATGCTGATGCCAAAACTCGCACCTGTGGGCAGCCAATCCGATGAGATTCCGTGTGTATAAATGTAATCATAACCAGTATTCACAGCATCCACCACTATATTTCTTTCCAGCAGGATATCTTCTCCGGAACCCTGTAATCTTACTCCGTAATCGTGAGATCTATAGAAAGTGATGTATCTTACAAAACCTGTAGGAATTTGAATAATATTTCCAGCATTTATTCCACGATACCGGATGTTGCCATTGATGATAATGCAGTCATCGATATCGAGTTTATTATCGCAATAAGAAATGCAAATCTGTTTTCCTTGCAGATCTAATATTGCACCATTTCCTTTAATGCGAACATCCTGTCCTTCTTCTCCTTCCAGTTCATAGGAAATGGGATCGAGTATCTTTCCGATGAGAAGTCCACCAGTATAGATCTGTCCGGTTTCCAGTTCCAGGTATTTATCGAATCCAGCAGAAGCTGGAGCGGCTTCATAAACTTCTTTCAGGGAGATGGAATATAATGTTTGGATTAGAATCATCAGAATAAGTATTGAGCATTTTTTCATAAAATCAATTCCTCCTTTCCTCCTCACACAGCCCCTACTTCATGACTAATGCAGGACGTATCATTCTGGTGCGCCCGAAACGTTACGGTTCAATCCGTCAGCTGACGGATTGAACCTGCTGAAAGTCTATGTAAATTACTTTTCAATTTTAATATATTTAGAGAACTTCTTATCGACGATCTCGTTTTGTTTTATAAACCACTGTCGTAATTGTGAAATTTCATTAATAATTTCATTTCTTTCATCTTCATCTTTTATAATTCTTTGACCTTGATCAATTTGTTTTAACTCACTAATTTTATATTCTAAATTAAGACCTTTAGTATATAGTTCTTTCAAATAATGCAATATTTCATCTTTTCTTTTGAAAAGGAATTTTGCATGCTTTGTTTCTTTAATAAAATTCATAAGAATTTCATTATTTGGAGAACTTAATATAATTACGATTGAAATGTATTTTGTTATTGCATCATATATTTGTAATCTTTTTGGATATACATCAATTTTTATCTTTGTTTTTTCTAATTTATGCTGAAGAATTACAAACAAAGTTGTAACAAGAGCAAATAATACCATTAATCCGTTAAAAATTATTTGAAATGTTTCCATATAAGCTCCATTTTACTTTAAATCCCAGCAGGACGTATCATTCTGATGCGTCCGAAATATTCGGTTCCATCCGTCAGCTGCCGGAATGAACCTTCAGAAATTACATGCATTACTCAACTCGTCGTGCCCCCGATACGGTCATTCCTCCCTACGGGGTAAACTTACGAGTTGAGGGCATCACGCTTTCACATTACAAACGATATTTTTAAACCTGGCTGGAGCAACTCCGTGCGAAAGATGCATGCTTTGTCCGGGCTCGCCTTTACCGCAGTGGAAAGTGCCGTGGAATTCCCATTCTTCTTCACCGCAAATTCCATCACATGCTCCCCAGAATTCCGGAGTAATTCCATAATATGTAGGTTCCTTCACAATTCCTGTGATTTCACCATTTTCAATTTTCCAGCCTATCTCGGTTGTAAATTGGAAATTATTGCGGTTGTCATCGATACTCCACGTTTTTGTAAAATCGATATAATAACCGTGCTTTGTAGATTTTATCAAATCCTGCAAACTACCTTTCCCGGGAGCCAGACAGAAATTTGTCATTCTGATTAGCGGAATATCATCAGCATAAGATGCCATCATATTAGAACTGGGTTGAACTCCTAGAAGTGCAGCACATTCCTGCGAAGTCTGCTGATTTACCAAAATCCCGTTTTTAACAATATCAACAGTTGCACCGGGAGTTCCTTCATCATCCACAGGATGGAATCCCATACCCATTTTATTTAGGCTGTCACTATAAATATTCACTTTTTCTGAACCGTATTGGAAGTTTTCGAGCATCTTTGGTTTGATGAAAGTTTTACCAGCATAAGAAATTTCTTTGCCAAAAATTCTATCAGCTTCCGTAGCATGACCGGCACTTTCGTGCAGTTGCAGAGCAAGATGACCACCACCAATAATGATATCTGCTCGCTCTTCTTCAATTCTGGGAGCATCCAAAAGATCGATTGCTTCTTTTATTATCTTTTCTGAATTCTCTTCCAGTTTTGCTTTGCGAACTACTTCAAAACCACCACGTCTTCCATTCATATGACCGGGCCAGGTTCTGCACATTGTCTCTTTTCCATCCGAAGCCAGAACATAAATCATTGGCATTGTGTCGTAAACAAGCGAATCCACAAAAGTTCCCTCAGAATTTGCATAAACTTTATACTGTCTATAGAAAACCGTGTAAACAAAAGAATGAACGATTTTTTCATTTCCAACCAGTTTCTTTGCAATTTTCTCATGATAATCTATTTTAAACTTATCATCCATTAAAAACGGGTCCTCTTCAGGAACATAAAAATAGCTTTCATTAACAGATTTCAGTTTTTTGTATGATGCAGGTTCTCGTCTAAATTTGCTTCCAATTTTTGCATTTAAGATTGCTTTCTTAATTGCTTTTTCAATGGAAGCATTACTCAGAATCGTTGTTCCTGCAAATCCCCAGCAACCATTAACCAAAACGCGTATTCCCAAAGCAGCAGAATCATAATCTGAACCGAGATGTTTGAGAACTCCTTTTTCAAAGTAAATAACCTGTTCGTCTGTGGAAGTGAAGCGAACATCTGCATAGGTAATTTCGGGGATCTGTAACTTATTAATTATATCAAATACTAATTTCTTCATGATAATCTCCTTTTTTTTGCTCAACGATTTTATTTGCTCACGGATTACACGGATAAACACGGATTTAATATTTTTATTTTTTTTATCCGTTCAATCCATGAAATCCGTGAGCCATTAAAACATGTACTTTTTGTATTCATTATCGAATATTTTCCTTTTAAATTCCGGTTCTTTTCCAAAACTGAACAACAATCCGACTTCATATTTAGTTGCTGTCAGATAATTAAGAAGTTGGGTTTCATCTTGGTTGGAAAGATGTTTTATTGCCTTGAGTTCAACCAATATTGTATTTTCGACAATTATATCTGCTACATAGTCTCCGATAATTTGATTTGCATAAAATACTTTGATTTGAACTTGACTCATACAATTCAAACCCAGTTTTTTCAATTCGATAATCATAGCTTTTTCATAGACTTTTTCCAAAAATCCATAACCAAGCGTGTTGTAAACAGTATAAAAAGCTTTGATTATTTTATCGGATAATTCTGCATACTTCATTGTAAATCCTTTTTGTTGCTCACTGATTTGAACGGATATACGCGAAATAAAATTTCGCAAACAAGTATGTTCCCAAATGGAGTTTAGGAACAAGCGTAATCCGTGTTATCCGTGAGCCATTTTTATCTATGAGCTACACCGTTCTCGTGGAAGAACTGATCTTGAAACCTTTCACTTTCACATGCGGCATCTTACCACTATAAATCCCGAATTCACCATAATTACTTGAATAAGGAATTGTGTAAGATTGATTTTCGATGTCTGTAATTCCTTTTACAATATCAGTAATTTTTTCCGTGAACCTGAGATTGTTAACTACTTTAGTGATTTTTCCATTCTCAATAAGAAAAGTTCCATCACGAGTTAATCCGGTTACAGATGTTTCTTTCCTATTAATGAAATTCATATAATGAAGGCTGGAAATATACAATCCTTTTTTGATAGATCCGATTAATTCTTCCTTTGTTTTATCTCCTGTTTCCATAATCAGACACTCGCCATCAGCTCCGTTTTTCTTCATTTTCAATTTTCTGCCATAATAATTATCTACCATAAAATTTTTGAAAACACCCTTTTCGATTAGATGATTTTTTTTATAAACATGACCATCGCTGTTATAATCAAAATTTATCAGATCAGGGTGCTGAGGATCATCTGTGAGAGTGATATTTTCCGGAAAAACTTTCTTGCCGAGTTTTTCCTCAAAGAAACTCATTTTAGTATCCAGGCTTCTAGCTGTCATGCTGCTTTCCAAATACAAAAAATAATCGCCGATACAGCGTGGAGCAAGAATAACTTCGTATTCTCCGGGTTCTACATCTACAATTTCTTCAGTTGCAGCTTTTACTTTTGTCACCAGATTTTTTTGGAATTGCTCTAAATCGAAAGTTTCGAAATTCTCACCTCCATAAGCTTCCAGAACAGTCACTTCACTTTTATTGGAAACCGCTTTTAATGCAAAATAGATGGGAGAATTTATTTCACGTTTATTCAGACCATTGCTATTGATGATATACAAGGTCTTATAGTTGCAGATAAAAGTTCCAAATATATTGAAATCATAAGGTTTTACAGCTTTTGCCAGTTTATCTAAAATCTCGATCTTCTTTTTCAGAGAAACTTTCTCGATGTTATTGTTCTTCTCTTTTTCAGATGATTTGGTAAGATCATCTTCCAGGTCGATAAAATCCGGGTCTTCAGGAAGTTTGGCGATGATAAGTTTTGCTTCTTCAATTTTTTCAATAAGTTTTTCTTTTGTAGGATCCTTCAGACTGAATGAATAAGATTTCTTTCCTTTATACATTGTTGTAGCCAGCGAAATGGAAGTTTTGGAAATGTTGTAATTGATCTGACTCTGATAAAATCGCAGAAAATCTGTTTCCCAGTTCCGATAGCGAAAATCAAATTTCAGCTCCGGATACTCTTCACAGATTTTCACCAGTTCGTCTTTTAACTTCATAAACTCTCCTTTTTAAGATTATTAACTTTTGCAACTTGTATTTAGGGCTTTTTTCTGTAAATAAAAAAATGCGATTAATCTTTTGAATTTTATATTATTTTTGAATTTAATAATTTAGTTGACATCTTTTGCAAAATATCGGGTTTTTGCTTATGTGAACTAAACTGAAAATATACCATGAATTTGGATTAGATTTTTATTCGATTAAGGGAGGAGTAGATGAAGAAGATTCTCATTACTGCATTGATTATGTTGATAACATCATTTGTTTATTGCTGGCAAAGTGTTGGTTTCAAAATAAATGATCATGATTTGATTAAGGATTATCAACTTCCAGCCTGGGGATATTCAATTTTCGATATTGATTTTTCCGGAAACAGTTATTATCGTCGAAGCGATACAGATTACAAAAGGGTTAATGAATCCTATGGAATGAAATTATCACCAGGTTATCATCGTAATTTTGAATCAGAAAAGATAAAATATACACTTAATTCTTATATTTCATCAGATTTTACATATTCAGGTTATAAAAATGAAGAACAGGAGACAGATAATATTTCCAGAGATTATCGATATACAACACGAGTTGAAGGAGATTTTGACTATTACTTTAAAAAAGATTTATTCTTAAATACATCTGTAGATTCGCGATTTATTTATCAAGAAAGAAATGATTCTCAAAATAATCAGGATTTTATTGATCGTCAAATTTTCACAAGCTCATTTATCGGAATCGGATGGGGAAAGATCCGAGACGTTAGCCCTGTATTTCGAGCTTTAAGGTTACGGGAAAGAGTAGAAGCTTTGAATAAAGGACTGACCCTTTCGGAAAACCAGCTTGAGATTCTTTCCGATAAATTTGCTCTTTACACTCAATATGTAAACGTTTATGATAGATATGAGAAATATTTTTGGAAAGAGATATCTCCGATCCTGGGAAGTGAATTTGATGCTCTTAATCTCTTCGAAAATCTATATCTTACCGAAGTTATGAAAGAATATATAAGACGATATCAAGGTCATGAAATTCTACTTGGAATCGATTTCTGGCAGGATTATGAAATTGAAAATGATGGTGACAAAACCAAAGAATTTCATCTTGGTCCAAGTTTAAGTTATAATTATTACAATAATATCAATCTTAAATATCAGATTAGAATATACTCAAAAATATCTTATCTCAAGTATCTAAGTGATGAGTCTTCTGAAGATTCCAAGTTCATGATTGATTTCACCAATAGTCATCATTTTGATATAACAGATCGTCTTAGATGGAATTCCAGCATAAGTCTGAATTACGATTATACCTGGTACGAGAATTTTAGTGGTTCTGTCATCTCAACTACACTGTCGTCGTATATCGATTATTTTATCGAGAATAATCTCGCTTTAAGCTGTCAGTTGACATCGAAATTAATACATGTAGGCTCAGATATTTATGAAAATAACGCCAATGATTATGGATACTCTGATTTGAAACGTTATGAGTATGTGAGTTATTATTTCGGATGCAGGTATTATTTTGGTAGTATATTCTAATATTTTTTCATTAACCGGGAGGTTTTATGAAAACGATTTTAATGTTTATCCTTATTTTTTTAGCAATCTTTTTAAGAGCAAATCCAATAGAGTTATTATTTATTAGTGAAATTTTCTTAGAAAATAATGATTGGACAGTAGAACTCTCTAATACAGAAAATGGTTATCCGATTTATTACAATAGTTATGAGTTAAAAATAGTTACATCTTCCAGTGAAGCATATATAAATAGAGATGTGTTCTTAATATATGGAACCACTGATTTAATAACACAAATCGATTTAGACAGTATTCTAATCATTGATCATACTGGTGATTTTATTAGGTTAAGTGATGAATACGGTTCATTAGATGAGAAAATATTTGGCAATTATTCCGGTTCTTATGTTAATCCTTTATATCCGGGTCAATCATATGTATGTGATATAAACGCTGAATTTGCACCAGTTAAAGAAAACTTTCCATCTTTGGGAGATGATCCCTTCCACACTGATGCTCGAGGAACATATTCCGGTTATGTTTATGATTCAAATATGCAACCACTTGCTGATGCAGATATCCATTATTATTTGCAAACTCCAACTTATTATTCTCAAATAGTAACTAATGATGAAGGATATTTTGAAGATGATGATATTTTTTGTAGAAATTATTATGTTCAAGTTTATTATAATGGAATGTTAGAAGCAAGTTCGACAATTTCAATTGAACCGGATTCAACTTCTTATGAAGAATTTGTTTTACAAAATGTTAGTACAAAGGATGAATTAATAAGAAACAGGAACTTCATTTTATCCAACTATCCCAACCCTTTCAATCCATCTACCGCTATTACTTTTTTCACCGCAAAGGACGCACAGAACGCTAAGGTCGAAATCTATAATTCCAAAGGGCAGAAGGTCGATGAATTATCGATTAAAAACCAGTCAAATGCCGGACAAGTTTTTCAATCTTCAATTACCTGGGAAGCAAGTAATTTTCCATCGGGAGTTTACCTGTATAAATTAATAGTTGATGGAAAGGAAGTAGCAAGTAATAAGATGTTGCTTTTGAAATAATTTAAACGACCAACCTGGTTAATTATGCAAGCTGGCAGCTTACTTTCCAAAAACCTTTGGAGATGATCATGAAAAAAATTGTTCTTTTTACCTTAATACTTATACCTTTCTTTCTTTTTTCCCAAATCCATTGGCAGGATAACGGTGTCCCGGTTCGTTGCGGAGAAAATGTAAATTGGACTGGCACAACTATTACTGCTGCTGATGGTAATTTTGTTCTGATCTGGTCAGACAGCAGAAACATTGATCGCGGTATTTTTGCCCAGAAAATCACACCTGAGGGTATTCTACTTTGGGATGAGGAAGGCATAGAAATTAATGATGAGACAGATTCACAACACAATCCCCAGGCAATCGCTACAGATAATAATGAAATAATTATTGCCTGGCATTGTGTTTATTCAGTCAACGAAAAGGAAGTAAGAATTCAGAAAATCGATGCTTCCGGAAATAAGCTTTGGGCTGATGAAGGTGTATCAGTTATCGTCGATAGTGAGATTGATTATGACATTCACATAATAGAAGATCAAAATGGCGGAGCTTTTGTTTTATGGCAGGATCCTTATGACTTCAGCCAGCTGAAAGGAATGCATGTATTAAGTGATGGTTCGCTAGATAGTAATTGGAATCCCAGTGGAAATATTATTATTAGTTATTATAGTCCAAGTGCACTTTTCATAGAAGCTTTACCGGATGTAAACGGTGGTTTCATTATTTCCTGTGTACATGGTTTCGATTTGTGTATTCAACGAATTGACTCAAGCGGAAACCTGCTCTGGGGAGATGATGGTATCATTTTGTGTGAAGGAACTGTTTATAATGATTACGTAAGTGTAACCAGTGATAATAATGGAATCTTTTATTTCTTCTGGATAGATTCCAGGAATTCGAATACAAACGTTATCTATATGCAAAAGGTCGATATAGATGGCAATATCCTGTTTGAAGAAGATGTTCTCATTTATACACCTGCAGGTAATATAAGCAAAATATTTTCGACATATACATCGGATGATAATCTTGCTATTTGCTGGAAGGAATCTGATTACAATCAACAATCACTGAGAACCCTAAAACTGGATACATTCGGCAATCCATTATGGGATCCGGTAATTGCCACAGAAAATGAAATTACTTTCTACAACGATGGCATGATGCCTGATGGTAACGGTGGTTATTGGCTCAAATGGTTTTGTTTTGGAAATTATAAAGAGTTTTATGTACAACACATAAATGAATCGGGCTTTATTACATTAACTGCCAATGGATTCCTGATCTGTGAAGAAAATGGATACCGGAATAATATGGCTATCAATTTAACTTCTGACAACAGAGCTTTTCTTAGTTGGCATGATACAAGATATGGTACAAGTAGTCTCTATGTTCAAATTGTAGATGAAGTTGGAAATCTTCAATTTTCCGAAAATGGGCTTGTTGTGTATGAAGGCAGCATAGGATATTGTAAAGATTTGAGAATAATTCCAAATAACGACAATCCAATTTTTATTTGGGTTGATCAGAATTTTTATTTCGACCAACGTATATTTATGCAATCTCTGAATGCGGATGGTTCTCTTGTTTTTGATGAAAACGGTATCTTTTTGTTGCAAGCGGATTTTAATATTTTTTCTGATTTCGACTTAGATCATCAGAATGAAAATTATACAATTATTTCTCGAAAATACACTCCTGAAGGAATAACCAAAGCGATCGCACAATCATTCGATAACGCCGGCAATCTGCTTTGGGGAGAAGGTATATTTGTCTCAAACTCAGATTGGCACCAAGATAACGTTCAGATTTCTTCTCACGAGGGCGTCATATACACAGGTTGGTCCGAGTATAATTGCAGTTGGTCTGTTTTAGATATTTTTGCCCAGAAATTAGACGAAAACGGAAACCTGTTGTGGGATGAAGCAGGTGTTCTGATTACCGATAGAGACGGAGAAGATTATCTCCATGATATTGTTGATCGATGTTATATCTGGCGGAATGGATCATGGCCAAATTATGATATTTACGCCAAACTGGTCGATGAAAACGGTAGTACCGCTCCTGGATGGGAAGAAAATGGAACAGCCATTTGTCAAACAAATAGCATGAATAACTATTCTACGGGATATCATATTCCCCAGGGTTACCTGATCATCTGGCAGGCTTCTGTTGATTCACAGCGTGACATTTATGGTCAGATTATTACCGAAGAAGGTGATATTTTATGGCAGCAGAATGGATTGCCTTTGGTTGCACAGCCAGGTGATCAACAAAATTTCAGTTTTCAATTTGATGATTATTTATATTTAGTCTGGCAGGATTATCGTTCCGGAAACGACTATGAAATCTATGCCCAGAAATTCGATGAAAATGGAAACGAGCTTTGGCAGACTGGCGGTGTTTTGATCGGGGATGGGGGAAATCCTGATATTGCTAAAATTGGTAATCGGTTGTTTGTTGTGTGGGAAAAAGATGGTGAAAACGATTTCAATGATATCTATGCTCAACTAATTAGCTTGGAAGGTGAAATTCTATGGAATCCCGAAGGTATTGTTCTTTGTGATGCTTTTTGGGAGCAAAGAAATCCCCAAATCGTAACGAATGAAACTAATGATGTTTATATTGGTTGGCTGGATGAAAGAGTTTTTAATTACAACTTAGAGGGAGGAGATCATGTCCCTTCAGTTTTTGCTCAAAAGATCCACATAGAACCAACCTACTCTCCCGATGAAATCCTCAATGCTTTCAAAGCCAAACTGCATCAAAATAACCCCAATCCGTTCAATCCTGAGACAAAGATTATTTTTGATCTTCCAGAAGCAGGAAGAGTCAAACTGGAAATATACAACATCAAAGGGCAAAAGGTAAAAACCCTGTTAGATTGTCACATGAACCAGGGTAGAAGCGAATTGATCTGGAACGGAAGGGATGAGAATGATCAAAGCGTGTCCTCAGGAGTGTATTTTTATAGATTGAAAGCAGGTAATTTTGAAAAATCAAAGAAAATGGTTTTATTAAAATAATTGAAACATATAATCATATTCATCCTATTATTTTCTTTTCAATTGATTCAGGCTAAAGATCTGCAATTCTTTCAAGAAGACCTGAATTTCATGATCGAAGAAAACTACTTCTATGTAGATGGACTTTATTATTTTCGCAATACAAGTAACAAAGAACTAAAACAAAGACTTATCTATCCCTTTCCCCAGGATTCTGCATACGGAAAGGTTGATTCTCTTTTTGTAATAAACGTTTTGGACTCCACTTTTACAACTAATATGCAATATGGAGATAAAGGTGCTTCCTTTACTATTCAGATAGATCCCGATTCAACAGCAGTTTACAGGATATGTTACCGGCAGGAGCTTAAGGATAAAAAAGCGGAATATATTCTAACTACAACTCAGACATGGAGCAGACCATTCGAACAAGTGAATTACACTCTAACTTTTCCCAAAGAACTTTCGCTTGATTCGCTTTCCTATATACCAGATAGTTTGAGGGATGAAAATAATCGATATATTTTTTACTGGCATAAAGAGAATTTCATGCCTGACAGGAATTTTGAAATTCATTTCTCAAAGAAAGAAGAATAGAAATTCTTTACATTCCCAAACTGGGATTTGGGAACGAGTAAGAAGAAATGATATATTTAATCCGATACATTTCCATTGACAAATATTCGCATATGAAATTTAAAATTTTTATAGAAATAAAAAAAAATCAGGAACTTAATGAAAAAGATTGATCTTCATATTCACACCACTTATTCAGATGGTTTGCTTTCACCGGAACAAGTGTTGAAACTGGCAAAAGAAAAAGATTATGATGTCATATCCATAACAGATCATGACACCATCGACGGATATAATATTGCTAAAGAAATTGCAGATGATTATGATATTAAACTGATACCTGGTGTTGAAATCAGTTCTAATCATAAGGGATTAGATGTTCATCTGCTTGCCTATAATTTTGATGTGGGTAATCGGAAATTTTCCGAACTTCTTCATACAATTTATAAAGGTAGGTTACTGCGCGCAAAAAAGATCGTAAAAAAATTGAATAAAATGGGTTTTGACATAGAATTTAACGAAGTTAATGACATCTCCGGTGAAAATAATTTAATTGGCAGACCACACATTGCCAGGGTTTTGGTTAACAAAGGTTACTGCTACAATACACATGAAGTTTTCAATAAATACCTGGGACAAGATAGACCGGCAAATATTCCAAAACCTGTGCCCTCCACAAAAAAAGTGATTAAGGCAATTCATGATGTAAATGGGATTGCGGTTCTGGCTCATCCATACACTTTAAAAAATGATCGTGTTTTTCATGAAATTATTAATATGGATATTGATGGATTGGAAGTTTTCTACACGAAATGCTCTGATGAAATGATTGAATACTACAATAATATCGCCCTTGAAAAAAACTTGATCAGAACCGGTGGCAGTGATTTCCATGGAGATGGATTGGATTTGGATTTGTTTGGTGAAGACAGTGTTCCGGAATTTGTGCTGGATGAACTGGAATATTTTGAATCAAATAAAAAATGGATGCAACTCTAAATATAACTTTGATGGGAAAATTATGAATAAAATCGATAATCTTGTAGATATAAACAAAAGAAAAAGATTTCCGAGAATTTACAGGTTCAACCAGTTTTTACGCTGGTTTGTTATCATTTTTGCTCTTGCTGCAATCGCTTATTCAGTTTGGGTAATTTTTTATATGATTAATGAAGATTCCTCAAAATTTCATAAGATCGTGCCTTTTGTAATAATATTCTTGGCTGGTAATTCCTTAATGAGAAATCTCTTCAATGTGAACAGCATTTTATTCTCAGAAGAAAAAGTTGTATTTCGTTATCTTGCCAGGAAATCTGTAAAAATCGATTGGAATTCTCTCAAGAAAATGGAGCTTAATAAAAGCAAACAAAGAGCTGTAAAGCTTTTTTATCAAGAAGGTGAAGACGAAAGAAGTTTCATTTTTATTCTCTCATTTCCAAATATTTTGGAAATTCTTAATAGCATTGCAGAAATGTGTCCTCAACTGGAATTTGATGAATTTATGGAAAAAGTAATAATTTCAGATAAAGAAAAGCTTCGAAAGAGAAAAAACACTTAAATATTTTTTCTATTTGGATAGTATGAAAGTCAAAAACGATTGTATTTTTTTTAAAGGAGATATTCCCTGCAAACCTCATAAAGAAAGCGGTGTTCATTGCGATTCCTGCAAATTCTATCAACCCATCACAAAAAGAATCCTGATTATCAAAACAGGTGCAGCAGGTGATGTGATCCGCACAACACCAATTCTTTATAAAATCAGGAAAGAATTCCCTGAAGCTGAAATTAACTGGCTCACTAAATATCCGATATTTGTTCCCAAAAAATTTGTGACAAACATCATAATATGGAACCTGGAAAATATTATCTGGCTGCAAACTCAACAATTTGATATTCTCTACAATTTTGATAAGGACAGAGAAACAATTGCTTTAGCTGAAACCATCAAAGCAAAATATAAGAAAGGTTATCTGATGGATGAATTTGGCAAATGCAAATCCGCAGATATTGATGCTGAAAACAAATGGCTTACCGGAATTTATGATGATATCTCATTGAAAAATAAGAAAAGCTATCCGGAAGAAATTTTTGAGATTTGCGGATTTTCTTTTAAAAAAGAAAAATATATTTTGGAATTACCGGATTCTCAAATCGAATTTAACCTTCCCAAAAACAATAATATTATTGGCTTTAATACTGGCTGCGGAACCAGGTGGCAAGCCAGACTTTGGGGAAAAGATAATTGGATTGAACTTGCAGAAATGCTTGCTTCAAATGGTTATTTTCCGCTTCTTCTGGGAGGACCTGAAGAAGATGAATTGAATAAAGAAATCCAAAAGAATTCACCTGCAAAATATTTTGGTTATTTCAAATTGGAAGATTTCGTTCATTTGACGAATCGTTGCCATCTGATCGTTACATCTGTTACAATGGCAATGCACATCGCAATTGCTCTGGAAAAAAAGATTGTTCTTTTCAATAATATTTTTAATAAAAATGAATTTGAACTTTATGGATTGGGTGAAATCCTGCAACCGGAAGGAAAAGATTGTCTGGGATGTTACAAGAATTTTTGCGAAGAAAAATGTATGAGTACGATTTCACCGGATATAGTATATACAACAATTCAGAAACTGTTGAAATGATTATATTTATCTCCGTGGTAAAAAAATAAAATGAAAATCGCTTTTCTAGGACCTGCCTATCCTTTAAGAGGTGGCATTGCTCAATTCATCGCTCTACTTGCTGATGAATTTACCAAAAATAACCACGAAGTAAAAATCTTCTCTTTCAAAAAACAATATCCAAAACTTTTTTTCCCCGGCAAAAATCAGATTGAAGAAAACGATAAAGCTCCGGATTTTGATATCCAACCTGTTCTAACTCCTTACAATCCTTTCACCTGGATTCCAACAGCCAATAAAATAAAACAGTGGCAACCGGATATTCTCATCTTAAAATATTGGATTCCCTTTTTCGCACCTGCTTTTGGATTTGTTCTACAACTGCTAAAATCTTCTGAAATCAAAAAAATCTATCTTATCGATAATATTGAATTTCACGAAAAGTGGCTATTTGCAAAAACTCTGACAAAATTTGCTTTTTCCAAAGCTGATAGATTAATTACACTTTCCAAAGCGGTTTATAAAAATGCTAAGGAAATATTTCCTCAGAAACAAGTTGTATCTGGTTTTCATCCTACTTACAATTGCTACGATCAGAACAGGTTCGATAAAAAATCTGCAAAATATAAACTCGGTTTGAATGAGAAAAAAGTTATTTTATTTTTCGGATTTATCAAACCGTATAAAGGTCTGGATATACTTCTTTATGCATTTCCAAAAATCCTAGAAAAAATTCCGAATGCGCATCTTCTTATTATTGGTGAAACTTATGGAAGTTCCGAAAAATATTATAAAATTATTAAAGATTTAAAACTTTCTGGAAATACCAAATTCATAGAAAAATTTATGCAAACAGATGAAGTGGAAATATTTTTTAAAGCTGCCGATGTTTTAGCACTTCCTTATAAACAGGCAACTCAAAGTGGAATTGCTCAGATTGGATTTGATATGATGCTGGGAGCAGTTGCTACTCCTGTGGGTGGATTGCCGGAAATCGTGGTTGATAAGAAAACCGGAATTGTGGCAAAATCGTGTTCTGCAGATGACTTCGCTCAAGCAGTTGTAGATTTCTTCAAATTAGATGAAAAAAAAATCAGAAAAGAAATTCTGGAAGAAAACAAAAAATATTCCTGGAAAAGTTTTGCCGAAATAATTTTGAAATAAAAAATAAAGTCTCAAACCGCAGCTTGAGACTTTTGCGTTTTTATAAATAATAATCTATTTTTTACCTTTTATCGCTTCGATGGGACATAACTCCATACAGTTCCCACATTCAATGCAGGCATCTGTGATAACATATTGTTCATCTCCTTCAATTATTGCAGAAACCGGACAGTTATCAACACAAATTCCACATTTCACACACTCTGAAGTAATTATAAAAGACATCTTAATGAATCTCCTCGTAATCTACACAAGCACGAATCAACAAGAATAATTTCTCATTTGATATTTGAATTTTTGTTAGAAATTAGGATTTTGGAATTTGTCATTTTCTTATATTTAAACTTCCATGATCTCAGCTTCTTTCCTTTCCGAAGCATTTGAAATCTTATCGATCATTTTATCTGTTAATTCCTGGATGTCCTTCATAACTTTTTTAAGATCATCCTCAGTGATTTCGCTGTTCTTCTCCATTTTTTTGGCAATCTCATTTCCTTCTCGACGGATATTTCTAACTTCTACTTTACCTTCTTCTGTCATCCTTTTGATCTGTTTTACAATATCTTTTCTGGTTTCCTCTGTTAAAGGTTGGAAGGGAAGGCGAATCACTTTGCCATCATTATCTGGCGTAACACCAATATTTGAAGCTAAAATTGCTTTCTCAATATTTACTAACGTAGTTTTATCCCAAGGTTGAATTATTACCAGTCTTGGTTCCGGAATAGTAATATTGCAAAGCTGTTTAACCGGAGTTTGCTGTCCGTAATAATCGATTGTAATCTCATCCAAAAAAGAAGTATTGGCTCTACCGGTTCTGGTTCTGGAAAAATTCTTCAGTAATGAATCGAAGGCAGTTTCCATCTTAACTTCTAAATCTAACATTAAATCATCCATAAATAACTCCAAAAAAGATTTTCCAAAAGATTATTGATGAACAAATGTTCCTTCGGTTTTACGGAGAATAGCTTCCTTCATATTATTCTTTTTGGTTATGTTAAATACTTTGATAGGCATATTAAACTCTCTTGCCAGCGAGAAAGAAGTCATATCCATAACTTTGAGTTTTTTTGCTAAAACTTCATCGAATGTAATATCTTTTATCAATTTTGCACTTTTATCTTTTGCAGGATCCTTGGTAAATACGCCATCAACTTTTGTACCTTTTAAGACCAGATCAGCATTCAATTCAATAGCTCTGAGAACAGCAGCAGTATCGGTTGTGAAAAAAGGATTCCCGGTTCCACCGCAGAAAAAACAGATTTTCCCTTCTTTCATCGATGTTTTCGCTCTACTCGGAGAATAAAATTTCGCCACTTTATCTATCTGAACAGCAGAATAAACTTCCGTAAGATAATTCTTTTTATTCAGCAAATCGCTCAAGATCAAGGCATTCTGAATTGTAGCAAGCATTCCCACATCATCAGCAGTTGAACGTTTCAGGTTATCACCTGTTTCAGATGCTCCCCGGAAAAAATTTCCGCCGCCCAGAACAATACCGATGCTGTAACCCAACTTTCTGATAGAAATCAGCTCGTTAATCAGATTATCAACCGTATTTAAATCGATCCCAAAACCTCTTTTCCCTGCTAAAATTTCACCACTTATTTTCAGGATTATTTTCTGGACTTTTTCCGGTTTATAAAAGGCAACCATTTTTTAACTCCCCAGACTATAGCGAGTAAACCTTGAAACCTGCATATTCTCTCCTAATGCAACAATTGCTTCATTAATCACATCGCTAACTTTCTTATCTGCATCTTTAACGAATTCCTGTTCCAAAAGACAACTTTGTTTGATGAATTTTTTGATTTGACCTTCCACAATTCTATCGACTATTTTTTCAGGTTTTCCTTCATTCAGAGCTTTATTTTTATAAATTTCCTTTTCAGATTCAATCAATTTGGAATCCAGATCTTCTTCGGAAATTGCCACCGGATTGGAAGCTGCAATATGCATTGCAATATCTTTGCATAACACGAGGAATTTCTCATTTCGAGCTACAAAATCCGTTTCGCAATTAACCTCTAACAAAACTCCAATGCGTCCATTACCATGAATATATGAATAAATTCTGCCTTCTTTGGTTTCTCTTTCAGCTTTTTTGGCAGCTTTGCTAATTCCTTTTTCCCTGAGATATTTGACGGCTTTTTCCATGTTACCATCACATTCGGTAAGAGCTTTCTTGCAATCCATCATTCCGGCATCTGTTTTGGCCCGAAGTTCCATTACTGTTTTAGCAGATATTTTCATCTATTTTCTCCTGTAGTTTATAATTTTTTCTTTTCTTTCTTTCAGTTGTGATCAGTTACAGATTTTTTTTAGACGCTACTTCTTTGATTCAATATGATATGGTTTCTATACTCTCCAAATAATTTATCATATTTTATCTGCAATCATCCGCATCTAAATTTCTCCCGCTTTTTCTTTTTTTTCTGTAGATTTTTTAGCTGTAGTTTTTTTTGTAGTCTTTTTGGGAGTAGTTTTTTTTTCTTTTTCTGGCTTTTCGTCAGTTGTTTTTTTCTTTTTTGGTTTTGCAATCTCTTCTTTTTGTTTTTCTTCTATTTTTTCAGGTTCTTTCTCAGGTTTCTTTTCAACTGCTTTAGGCTTTGATTCTTTTTTGGGTTTTTCTTTCTCAGATTTCTTTTCTTCAGATTTTGGTTTTAACTCTTTTTTAGGTTTCTCTATCTTTACCTTTTTTGGTTTTTCAATTTCAGGTTTCTTTTCAATAACTTCTGGTTTAGATTCTTTTCCTGGTTTTTCTATTTCAACTTTTTCTTTTTTGATTTCTTTTTTGATTTCCACTTTTTGGGGTACTACTTTTTTTTCTTCTACCTTTTCAGATTTTTCTTTCTTGGGTTTCTCTTTATGAATCTTCTCAGGTTTTTCCTGTGTGGTCTTATCTTCAAGCTCAGGTGAAACGATGTCCGCACCTTCCATATATGCTTGTTTCCCCTCAATAACAGCATTTGCGAGTGTATCTGCGATCAACAAAATCGCTCTTATTGCATCGTCATTGGCAGGAATAACATAATCGATTATATCCGGATCGCAATTTGTATCTACCATTGCCACAATTGGAATATTAAGTTTACGAGCTTCATTAACAGCTATTTTTTCTTTGATGGTATCCACGACAAAAACTGCTCCCGGAAGTTTGTCCATTCCGCGAATTCCGCCAAGCGCGCTGTCGATTTTATCATAAACTTTTCTCATTTTTGTTGCTTCCAATTTGGTGAAACTATTGATTGTGCCGTCTTCTACTATCTGTTCGTAATAATCCATTTTTCCAATGCTCTGGCGAATTGTTCGCATATTGGTCAGCATGCCGCCATACCAGCGATTACTTATAAAAAAAGCACCACATTTTTTAGCAGAATTCTCAACAGACTCTTTTGCTTGCTTCTTCGTACCCACGAATAATACGGATTCACCTTTGCTGACGATATCTTTAATAAACATGTAAGCTTCATGAACTGCATCTAAAGTTTGTTTCAAATCTAAAATGTGAATTCCGTTTCTTTTGATGAAGATGTATTTCTTCATCTTGGGATTCCATTTGTGGGTTTGATGACCGAAATGAACACCACTTTCTAAAAGTGATTTCATGGTAATAATTGCCATTCTTTCTCCTTGTTACGGTTATTTTTTCTTCTTGGAATCTATCGCAATTCAATCCGGCAACTGCCGGACACCGCCTTGCAAATCCCAAAAAGGTTTTTTACTGCAAAACCACGAAAACCATTAATTCAGATGTCTTCGTTTTCTTAGAAACAGGATAAAATT
This sequence comes from Armatimonadota bacterium, assembly GCA_013203665.1. Classification (GTDB taxonomy): domain Bacteria; phylum Cloacimonadota; class Cloacimonadia; order Cloacimonadales; family TCS61; genus JABMPU01. The sequence continues at coordinate 3,405 of JABMPU010000092.1, read as the reverse complement.
AACGTTTTGAGAATTGGAAACGCTTTCTCGCTTTGGGCTGACCTGCTTTTTTACGCTCAACCATTCTTGAATCACGAGTCAGAAATCCATTCTTTTTCAAGGTTGGTCGAAGTTCTTCATCATATTTTATCAATGCTCTGGCAATTCCCAATCGTATTGCACCAGCCTGACCGGACAAACCACCACCATTAACATTAACATTAATATCTACTTTATCGGAAAGTCCTACTAATTTCAAAGGTTGTTCAACCACCATTTCCAGGATTTCCCGGGCGAGATATTTTTTCATAGTTCTCTTATTTGCGATTCTCTTACCGGTTCCGGCAGTTAAACGAACACGTGCAACAGATTCTTTTCGTCTACCAACTGCATCAAAATATTGCATTTAGTATCCTCCTAATTTGCAATCGAAATAGCTTGAGGGTTCTGAGCAGAATGGGGATGCTCATTGCCTGTATATATTTTTAATTTTTTTATCAATTTTCTTCCCAGTATATTTTTAGGAAGCATTCCTTTAACTGCGTGTTTGATGATCTCTTCCGGCATTTCTAAAAGCATTCTTTTAAATGGTATTTCGTTCAATCCACCGGGATAACCACTATATTTTTTATATGTTTTCAATATTTCTTTATTTCCGGTTAACCTGATTTTTTCTGCATTAATTATAACCACAAAATCACCTGTATCTAAATGAGGACTGAAATAAGGTTTATTTTTCCCTCTTAACAAAGTAGCAATTTTCGTTGCCAAACGTCCCAAAACTTGATCTGAAGCATCTATCAAATACCAGTCCTGCTTTATCTGTTCTGCCTTTGGTGTAGCTGTTTTCATGCTTTCTCCTTACATATAATTATCGAGGGAACAAAATATTTATTGCCTGTTTCCTGTGTCAAGCATAATGAGACAGTGTAAATAAAAAACTGTATTTACTTACTTTTTTTAGATTACCGGTTTTGTTAAACCTGAGTAAAAACCAAAAATGTTGCCAAATAAACTACATTTAAAAAAGTAGTTTCAAATAAAATTTCTTAGGAAAAATCTATGAAAATCAAAACTTCCGTTATTATTAGATTGCTAATCGCATTAGTGTTAGTTACCATTATTTTCATCGATACAATTATCATCCGTCAGTTGAATAAAAAAATCGAAAATATAACGATTCTAACCTATGATTCTGATTCCTTAGTTGCCTTCACTCCCAAATCAAATAATAAACCGATGATCGTTGTAACTCCAGATTTTATCGATAAATACACAAAATATCAGTCACCGTTCAATGATGATTTAACATTTAATGAGCTTATGGAAAAATACATCCGAAACAGATGGGCAGACCAATATGGAACTCCTCGTAGTAATAAAGAATATCGCAGAATTCACGAAGGAATCGATCTATATGTTCCGGAAAATACTCCGGTTTACCCGCTGGCAGATTATGGAATTGTGACAGAAGTGAGTGATAATCCACATTATTTAATTCAAGTTGAGTGCACAAATCCAGAAGGTGAAATCGATTCTGTGAAAGTAGAATATGGCAAAATTGTACGAATTTTATATCCAGAAGGAATTGAAAGTGTGTACGCTCATTTGAGTGAGGTATTTGTAGAATTAGGTCAGGAAGTAAATCGAAACACTAAAGTTGGATTAACTGGCAGAACCGGAAATATTCGTAATAGCGGAAAGCCTTCTCATTTGCACATGGAACTACGATATGATGACAATAAATCTTTCGATCCCAGATACAGGTTGCGTTTCAAAGGAAGTTCAATTAAGCACTTTTTAGAATTCTTGAAAATCGGTGAAAATTAGATATGAAAGGAATCTCTGTGAAAAACCTGGGAACGAAAGAAAGAAATATTCTGTGCTTTTTGTGCTTTTTTGTGGCAATCTCATTTCTGAATTCTGAGCCTTTTATCTCTTTTGAAAAATTTGAACACAATTTCGGAAATATTAAGGAGGAAGAAGTTTCAGTTGAATATGATTTCATATTTTCAAATACCGGTGATAAACCTTTAAAATTGATAGATGTCGAAACTTCCTGAGGTTGCACAGTTCCCGGTTGGTCAACCGGAATAATCAAACCTTCCCAAAAAGGTTTTATTAAAGTTCTATTTTTTCCTGAAAACAGGTCCGGAAAATTTTGGAAAACCATCACCATCACATCCAATGCGAAGAATGATGTTGCAGTATTAAAAATAATCGGAAATGTAATTCCAGACCCGACCAGATTTCGAGCTGAAATTGGTGATTTGAAATTAATTTCTAAGAATTTTAGTTTGGAAAATATCCTGGATTCGGAAATACGATTTGATACATTACACATTCAAAATTCAGGTACAGAACCTTTGAAAATCACGTTTCCTAAATTGCCCAAACATCTAATTATGAAAGCTGTTCCCAAAATTCTTCAACCATCTGAATTCGGAGAAATCATAATTTCATTTAAGGCATCTAAAAAAAAAGATTATGGATATTTCACTGATATTATAAAAATAAAAACAAGTTCCAAATCCGGGAAAAAGAACGGAAAAATAATTATTCCCGGAACAATTCTCGAAGATTTTTCTCTCCTTTCTCAGAAGGAATTAATTGCTGCTCCAATAATCTATTTTAATGAAAGAATATCCAATTTAGGAAAAATTATTAAAGGTGATAAAAAGAGATGTACTTTTCATTTTTCTAATCCAGGCAAAAGAAATCTCATTATCCGAAAAATCGAAGTCATTCCTGCATTTACAATAGTATCATTTGACGAAGTTATAAAACCACGTCAATCGGGTCAAATTGAATTGGAATTTAAAGCATTTGGTTCAGAGAGACAAGTTCGCTATCCAATTACAATAATATCAAATGATCCAATAAATTCATATTCCACACTCTTTGCTGAAGCAAGCATAATCAATGAGAACAGCAAAAATCAAATAATACATGAAATTGCACTTAACGATGTTCTGAAGCTAATTCGCAATAATTCATCGAATGAGAATTTCATCATTCTTGATGTGAGAACTTATGATGAATTCATAAATGGACATATTCCGAATGCGATCAATATTGATTATTATTCTGGAAATTTTGAGAATAATTTGCTGAAATTACCAAGAGATAAAATTTACTTAATTTATTGTAAGAAGGGAATAAGAAGCCGCTCTGCTGCTGAAATTATGGGTAAAAATGGCTTTCAGTTTATTTTTAATTTTTCGGGAGGAATTGATGAATGGGAGAAAGAGCGTCTTCCATTACAGCAATGATCTCCTATGAAACTAAAACCTTGCGAACGGTCGAGGAACGAGAACTTCGCAACGGTTGACTTATGCTTCCCGACTGCTGATGGAAGACCGCAATATAGATTCCCGCTTTCGCGGGAATGACAATAATGAGGATACGCAAGCTGCTCATTAAAAT
>JABMPU010000091.1 GCA_013203665.1 Armatimonadota bacterium | reverse complement strand
TTTTTAACCCCCTCTAACTCCCCCTATTTAGGGGGAGAACCTATCTCCTTTTGCCGCAGGCAGTTCCCTTCCCCTTCGATAGGGGGAAGGGTTAGGGATGGGGGTCGTTATAAATTAAAGAAATCAGTTTTCACACAGCCTGTTCAGTTGTGGGATGAAATGAAACCAAACTCGCACAGAACCACTTTAGTGGTTTAATATGAATTATGCAGAACTCTTTTATAATAAATTTATTGATTATCTTCTGTTTTCTTTCTTTTTAGAATTTTATATCTTATATGTTTCCAGGTATTGAAAATTCACCAAGCTCAGATCATTATAATAACCACGGTATTCCTCAGGTAAAAGTTCGGCAAGGCGATACATGACCTGATCGATAATTTCCTGACGTTTCTTTTGATCGAGCTTGGTTCCAGCTTTGATGCGGAGCGGTTTTCCAACCTTGAACGTAACTGGTGTACGTTTCAATTTCCTGAAATTTTCCCAGAATTTTTCTCCGCCAAAATGAACAACCGGATAAATCGGGACATCAGATTTTACTGCCATACTGATAATTCCGGGATGAGCTTTTGCTAGTTTGCCGTCATGGCTGCGTGTTCCTTCAGGAGCGATTATCAATATTCTGTAGCAAGCCAAATATTCCTTTGCTTTCCTGAAGGTATCGATCGAGATGTTTTCCCGATCCACAGAGATCGATTTCCATTGAGTTGCCAGCCAACCGATGAATTTATTATCCCAGGTTTCTTTTTTCGCGATTCCATGCACTTTTCTGGGTAAAAGTAGCGTGAAGATCATGGGGACTTCCAGGAAATTTATATGATTCATAGCAACAATGAATGGTCCTTTTCCGGGAATCGTTTTTAATTCAGATTCATCTATCTTGCAAATGATGTGCAAAATTGCGCGAATAATAACAGCAGAAACTTTACCTGCAAGTTTCATCGATCATCCGGTTTGATGATTTCCAAAGCATTTGGTATGCAGTTTATTTCCAGGTATTTTCCTGCTTCGCAAATCGTTTCACCATCGGCATGAACAGCCATTGAACCGCTCAATGCTTTCAATGTGAAAGACGAACTTTGGGCTGTAGTCGTGTTCTCCAGGTTGTGCTGGGTTCCTTTGATGTAATGCATCATTGTTTTTAATAGTTTTCCCCGGCTACCTTGCTTAGTAAGGCACATATTTAGAATGCCGTCGTTATTGTTGGCATATGGTGCCATGAAGAAAGTTCCACCCATTCTCTTGCCGTTCATAATGGAAACCAGAGCAGGGGACACCTGGGAAATAATGTCATTGTAAGTTAGCTCTATATCAGGAGCGGGAGGATAGAGAATGAGAGTTTTGAGAGCTGCGATGAAATAGGCGGCAGCTCCGTGAATATGTTTCAGCTTGGCTGCTTCCAGACCCACGGTCGTATCGAAACCCACACCGATACCATTGCCGAAATATCTTCCTTCAGGATAGTTTCCACCTTTGATGATCCCCACATCCATATACACAGGTTTGCCGTGGATAAGTGCATTCAGGCTTTCCTTGAGTGTGGCAGGAACACCGGCACCAAAAGCAAAATCGTTTCCCCTGCCAATTGGAAGAACACCGAGAACAGGTTCAATTTTCAGGTCGGGATTATTGATCTTGGTCAGCATCAAACCGTTTATTACTTCATTACAGGTGCCGTCACCACCGGCAGCAACCACTGCTGTATCCGGCAGCAAAGCGAATTCCGAGGCAAGTTCGATGGCGTGACCAACGTGTTTGGTCAGATGAATTTCGTAGTTCACATCGTAATTCTGCAGAAACTCGTTGATAAAAGGTATGTGTTTGGGAGCGTAACCTTTTCCGGCTACAGGATTGAGAATGATGGCATATTTTTTATTCATTTTACTTTCCTTTCAATCTTTCGGTGTTATTTTTCGTTGCCTGTTGTTGAATGCGTTTGCGTCGATGCAGTTTGGCTGTGATATAACCGGCAATGAAACCAATGATCAGCAAAGTGAGAAACAGGATTATGCGCGATAGTCTGATCTGCCAGAAATAGATTTGAAATTTTACCACTTCCGTATTTTGAATGAAGATTATGATGACCAGAAGCAGAATGATCAGGATTAGAAAAGATTTGAATTTCATATTTCCTTTTTACAGAAACAAAAAAATCAGTCAATAGTAAAAAAAATGAGGGTTAACACCCATTGATGTTTAGGCAGCTCGATTCGCTTTTAAGATGTATCTGCCATCAATAACATTATCATAAAAGCTGCCCATAGAGCGGCTTTTTTTGTTCACAACTTTAGATTCATATGAAAACAAATTTATTTATTAGAACTAAAAAAGTAAGTCACAGATTATTTCATTAAGATTATTTTTCTGTTTCCCGCGTTTGTCTTTTCTACTTTACAAAATTCCCATAAATATAAAATAAACTTATTATGATTATTAATAAGGATTAACGATATGAAATCATTAGTATTAGCTGAAAAACCCAGTGTGGGAAAAGATCTGGGAAGAGTGCTGAACTGCCGACCTCGTGGTAGAGGGTATATGGAAGGTGATAAATATGTTGTTACCTGGGCTTTGGGACATCTGGTCACTTTGGCGGAACCGGAAACATATGATGCCAAATTCAAGCATTGGAAACTGAACTATCTTCCCATGCTGCCCGAAAAAATGAAATTGAAAGTGATAAAACAAACTTCTCAGCAATTCCGCACCGTGAAATCTCTATTACAGAGAAAAGATATTTCTGAAGTTATCATTGCCACCGATGCCGGCAGGGAAGGAGAACTGGTAGCAAGATGGATCATTATGCTGGGCGGTTGGAAGAAAAAAGCAATGAAAAGATTATGGATTTCTTCTCAAACCGATTCTGCCATCAAAGACGGATTTGCCAATCTGAAACCTTCGCAGAATTACGATAATCTGTTCCATGCAGCAGTAGGAAGAGCCGAAGCTGACTGGCTGGTGGGATTGAACGTGACCCGTGCACTCACTTGTAAATTTGATGCCCGTTTGAATGCCGGCAGGGTGCAGACACCCACTTTGGCTCTAATTGTGAATAGAGAAGAGGTCATCAAGAAATTTGTTCCTGTTAAGTTCTGGAAATTGAATGCACTTTGTACAGGTTTCATAGCTTCCTGGCAGGATCAAAAGGGCAATGATCGAATCTTTGAAAAAGGAAAAGCAGATGGTTTGCTGACAAGACTGAAGGGTAAAAATGCAATCGTTACTTCTGTAACTAAAAAAGCTAAATCAGAATCGGCTCCACTGGCTTATGACCTGACAGAATTGCAGCGTGACGCTAACCGACGATACGGTATGAGTGCCAAAGATACATTGCACCACACACAGATGCTTTATGAGCGATATAAACTGGTTACCTATCCTCGAACAGATTCACGATACATAACCAAAGATATGGTTCCCACTTTGGGGCAGCGTTTACAGCAAGTTGCCAAGGCTGGTTATAGCAGGAAGGCTCAACCACTTTTGCAGCAGGAATTGAAACCAACTTCGAGGTTTGTGAACGATGCCAAAGTCAGTGATCATCATGCCATCATTCCTACCGAGATTCCGGTGCATCTCAATTTGCTTTCCAATGACGAAAGGAAAATCTATGACCTGATCGTAAAAAGGTTCATCACAGTGCTGTATCCGCCTTATAAGTATGAAAAGATTGTGATTTTACTGGAGATTGAAAAAGAAACTTTTCGGACAACGGGTAGGATTGTGAAAGAACTCGGTTGGAGAGCTGTTTCGGTAGTAATGAAAGATGATGATGATGAGGAAGATTCCTCTCGTTCCATTCCTGAATTGAGTAAGGGGCAGACTGTGAAAGTGAACGATCTGAAACTCGTAGCATCCCAAACAAAACCGCCTTCCCACTACACAGAAGCAACTTTGCTTACAGCTATGGAAAATCCCGGGAAATTCATTGAAGATGAAGAATTGCGGGATTCCATCAAATCAGGGGGACTTGGAACTCCTGCCACCAGAGCAGATATTATTGAGAAAATCATTAAAGGCTATTATGTGGAACGGATCGGTAAGCAAATGGTTCCTACAGCCAAGGCTTTTGAATTGATCCGCCTGGTTCCGGAAACACTCAAACATCCTGAACTTACTGCCGAATGGGAAAAGAGATTGGGAAAAATAGCTGCTGGTGAAGAAAATAAAAACAGGTTTATATCAGATATAAGGCAAAATACAATGGACTTGGTAAACAAGATCAAAGCTTCCGAGTTTAAATTTACGATAACGAATTTAAGTAAGGAAAAATGTCCGATCTGTGGTAAACCGATGATGAAGTTTACAGGCAAATTTGTATGCAGCGACCGTAAATGTGGTCATGAAACCGGAGCGGAAAAAGGAACCGGAATGCGTACCGGGCGCAAATCCAAAAAAGACCGGCAAATGGACAGGCAATTGGTCTCCCGCTTTGGCAAACAGAAACAGCAGGAAGAAACTCTGGGCGATCTGTTTGATCTGTAAAGTTATCATAAAAGCCGCCCATAGAGCGGCTTTTATGATATCTGGTGGGCCCAAGAGGAATCGAACCTCTGACCGTCCGGTTATGAGCCGGAAGCTCTACCAACTGAGCTATAGGCCCGAAATTTTATAACTGTGCAAAAACTAAATCATCACTCCTGATGTCAAGAATTTCGTGACAGTATGAATATTTATTTTACATTGAAATTATCAATGAATTTCATCAGGATATTGCTTCTGGTTGGGTGCCTGAGTTTTTTCAAAGCCTTATCTTCTATCTGGCGGATTCTTTCCCGTGTGACATTGAAGATATTTCCTACTTCTTCCAGGGTTCTGTGATAGCCGTCATCAATCCCAAAACGCAGCCTGATTACTCTTTCTTCTCTGGAAGTTAGAGTCCGCAAAATTTCATCGATCTGTTTTTTCAATAAGGTTCTTTCTGCCATTCGTTCCGGTGAGATTGTGCCTTTATCCTCAATAAAGTCACCCAAAAGACTGTCTTCATCTTCATGACCAATAGGTTTATCCAAAGAAACAGGTTCTTTTGTTATTGATAGAATGCTCTTAATTTTTTCTACTGGAATATCGAGTTTGGTGGCAATTTCTTCCGGATATGGTTCTCTGCCAAGAACTTGCAAAAGTTTTCTACTCGCTCTTTTTACTTTATTTATCGATTCGATCATATGAACCGGAATCCTGATTGTTCTTGCCTGGTCTGCGATTGCCCTGGTAATTGCCTGACGAATCCACCAGGTGGCATAAGTACTGAATTTATAACCTTTTCTGTAATCGTATTTTTCTACTGCTCGCATTAATCCGGTGTTTCCTTCCTGAATAAGATCCAGAAAATCCAACCCGCGATTATTATAACGTTTGGCAATACTGACAACTAAACGCACATTTGCTTCGATCATTTCATTTTTTGAACGCTCTTTCATTTTTTCACCGCGTTCAACTTCTTTCAGCAAATCAACCATCTCTCCGGCTGTCATCTTGGTTTCCAGTTCCACACGACGGATTTTTCGGCGAGCATTCTTTATTTTTCTCAATGTTTCGATGAATACATCCGGCTCGATTTTTGTATCTTTAAAAACCTGCTCAAAATCCTCAGGAGATTTATTTGCTTTTCTTCCATAAGTACAGATCTCATCAATAGTGAATTTTCGGATTTTAGAAAGCTGTTTAATCGTTTTCTGGCTATCCTTAATTCTATCAACCAGGCTTCTGATACGATATACCATTCTTTTTAGAAGTTTGTCATTATAAGCAGTGCGATCAAAAACGGCGATGATTTTCTTTCTTTTTTTATCGATGAGTTTCTGTTCTGAAAGATGACCAAATTCATCAAAATCGCTGTTATCTAAGATTTCACCGATTTCTTCAAATTGAGTACATGTTTCATTAATTATCTGGGAAAGCTCATTTATCAATCTCGCTTCCTGAGATTTATCCATCCAGGAACCGTATTCAATCTTAAAAATATGATCGATTTTTACTCGTTTTTCATTATAACGATAATAAAAATTCTCCATTTCCCGAAGCGTGCTGCCCGACATAAAAACATATTTATTAATATACTTTTGACCGCTTTCGATTTTTTTGGCGATTCTCACTTCTCCTTCTCTATCTAAGAGTGGAACTCTTCCCATTTCACCCAGATACATCCTGACCGGATCGTCATAATACCTTTTATTTTTGAATTTTTTCGGTGCTTTTTTCTTAACCGATACTTTCTTTTTTGTAACTTTTTTATGCGTTTCATCAATAAGCTCGATACCAGCTTCTACCAATCGTGAGATTATTTCATCGATTTTATCGAGATAGATCGGGCTGGTTGGCAAATTATCATTGATTTGTCTGAAAGTCAGCAGGTCATTGTTTTTCTTTCCTAGCTCCACCAGTTTCGAAATACACTCATTATAACTTTTCATCTATTCTCCTTAATAAAGGGTTTTTCTAACTACTTGTTTTCCCAAACCAATAATTTTCTTTTTGAGTTCTGCTTTTTTTAAAAAAAGTTCTTTGTTCTGAGAGTTATTCACGATCTGCTCATTTATTGCTTGCAGGTCTTTTCGATATTTTCTGAGTTTTATAGCTTTGATTATTTCCTCATAAGAAATATTAGGAATATCTTCCATCAATATTTCAGCAATCGTATTTTTCTCAATTTCGTCTTCTGTAATTTCAAGTAATCCCGATATCTGGGAGATATTCTCAATATGTTCAGATATTTTTTCATAAATATTTCTATAGATTTTAGATAAAAAATAATCCGATTCTATCTCTTTGGCAACTTTTTTATAATAACTTTTTTCATTCAGGATGATTTTTAATAAATCTCTCTCTTCTTCAAATTTAGGAATACTGATTGTCTGTTTATGATTTGGTGCTTGAAAACTGCGAGTCCTGATTTTTGAATAAATGGATTGTTCGGATATGGTAAAGGCATCTGCAATCTCTTTAACGAATAATTCCCGTGAAATTGGATCTTCCATTTCATTGAGAACTTCCACAAGCAGATTGATTTTTTCTCTCTTATTTAGATTCATTGATTCATCATCAAGCAGGAAGGTCGGAATTGTCTTTGCTTCATCGATTCTTGTTTGAAATTCCTCTTTATTATAATTTTTCAGAAAGCTGCCAGGGTCTTCTGTTTCAGGTAGAGTTATGATTCTGGCATTAAATCCTTTTTGGATAACATTTGATGCTGCTCTGGTTGCAGCTTTTCTACCTGCTGCATCTCCATCATAAACTAAATAGAAATTCTGGGTATATCTGCTTACAATACTGATTTGAGCATCTGTTAATGAGGTGCCAAGAGAAGCAACCGAGTTCGTGAAACCATTTTCATAAAGCCGTAGAAAATCAATGTAACCCTCTGAAATAAGAACAAAATCTTTTTTTGAAATTTCATATCTCGTCAGAAAGAGACCGTAAAGTTCATTTCCTTTTGTATAAATGTCTGTGGTTGGTGAATTTATGTATTTCCCGCCAGGTTGGTCATCTTGGAGAATTCTACCTCCAAATGCTACAACTTTGCCAATTATCGAATGAATCGGGAACATCAGACGATTACGGAAAATATCATAAATTTCATTGTCTTTTTTTGAGAATAAACCGGTTTTTTCCAGTATCTTATTGTTGATATTATTTTTGATAAGAAAGTTCTTCAAACCTGCATAACTATCCAGAGAATATCCGATTTCAAACTTTTCAATTATATTTGTAGAAAATCCTCTTTTTTGTAGATGTTCTTTTGCTACAGTTCCATATTTTTGCAAATTATCCTGAAAAAATTTCGAGGTTAATGCATAAATTTTATAGATTAAATCTCTTTTGCTTTCATCTTTTTGAAAGGTTTTTATCTCCGCAATTGTGATTCCAACTCTGGCAGCAAGTTTTTTCACTGCTTCCAGAAATGAGATTTTCTCGTAATCACGCACAAAAGTAATAGCATTTCCAGCAACTCCGCAGCCAAAACATTTGAAAATCTGCTTCTTCTCACTCACCACAAAAGATGGTGTTTTTTCATCGTGAAATGGACAGCGAGCTTTATAGTTACTTCCGGATTTTTTTAGAGGGAAATAACTACTGATTACATCAACAATATTATTGCTTTCTAATATTCTATCTATTTGAGTCTGTTCCATTTTCTTTTTTATCCACGAATTAACACGAATTTACACGAATTAGAATTTTATTTCTAATTTTCAAAGCACTTTCCGAAGCTTCTAACGGAGAAATTCTTAATAAATAAGATTCGGAAAGTTTTAGTTTTTTCATAGAAAAACAACCTGTCTGAAATAGTCGCAATTCTCAACTCACGCTCCGCTGCGAGTCAAGTCTTGCTTTCGAATATTTTCCATTTTCCATTTTTTTATCCACGAATGAACACGAATAAAATTTTCCATTTTTCATTTTGAAATTATAATTTTTTAATTATTAATTTTTGATTGAAACCACAGTAACACCATCTCCACCTACTTCCGGAGGAGGTGAATAAAAATCAGCAACTCTTTTGTTTCGACGCAGAAATTGTCTCACTTTGCTGCGTAATGCACCGGTTCCTTTTCCATGCACAATTCTGATTTTTCCAAGACCTCCAACAATGGCGTCATCAATGAAAGATTCGATTACAGGTTGAGCTTCATCAAAAGTGAAGCCTAAAATTTTTAATTCCATTTTAATCTGTTTTTGGGGAACGTTTATTCGTTTTGTTTTTTTGCTTTTTGATGTTGTTTTTGCCAAAAAAAGATTTTCTAATTGAGTTGTATAAAAAATACCACCCACATCTACCTTTATCATATCTTCAGAAATTCCCACGATTTCACCAATCGCTTCAAAATCTTTTATCCACACTGTTTTACCGATTAACGGTTCTTTAAGAGGAGTTCCTTTTACGAATGTTAAATTGCTTTCTTCAGCACCAAAATTTCTATTTAATTTTGTCACTTTTTTCAATGAGTTTTCTAAAAGATTTTTTCTATTTTTTCTTTCAGTTTTTTTGATGTTTTCAATCTCAAAATTCAACTCTTTTTGAAGTGAAGTTAAAAATTCTCTAGCATCTTGAAGAGATTTCTTTTTCAATTCTTTACCCTCTTTTTCCAGTTCATCGATTTTATTTTGATGTTCAGAGATTTTTTTGTTTAATAAACTAGTTTTCAATTGGAATTGATAATTTTGTCTTGATAATTCAATTTTTTCTTTTGATATTTTTTTCAGGATTTCGCAAAGTTCCACACTTTGATTTCCATAAAGGTTTTTTGCTCTTTCTATCAAATCTTTATCCATTCCCAGTTTGGATGCAACTTCGATGGCAAAGCTATTTCCCGGAAGACCCAGCTTGAACTGAAAGGTTGGAATATGCTTTTTGGGATCGAACTGCATAGCAGCATTTATGCAGTTCCGGTTTTGTTCCGCAAAAACTTTCAGAGCAGTATAATGCGTTGTGATCACACCCAAAACTTCTCTTTTCACTAATTTCTCAAGGATGGATTGAGCAAGAGCAGAACCTTGTTCAGGATCTGTTGAAGCACCGATTTCATCGATAAGAACAAGTGAATTGGGATCTCCCGAATCTATCATTTCTTTAATGTTTTCGATGTGAGAAGAGAAGGTACTCAACGCATTTTCTAAGGATTGATTATCTCCGATATCTGCGAAAATATTTTTGAAAATCCCGATTTTACTATCAGGTTTTGCAGGAATTGGTAATCCGGAAAGTGCCATCATAACAAGCAATCCCACAGTTTTTAAGGTAACGGTTTTTCCGCCAGTATTTGGTCCGGAAATCAGTAGAAGTTTGAAATCCTTTCCTAATTCCAGATCAAATGGAATCACTTTTTCGATGTCCTGATAAGATTCGATCAGAAGCGGATGACGAGCTTCAAATAAACATAAAAAAGGTTCTTCCAAAATGATAGGTTTTTGTGAGTTATACCTGTTTGCCAATCTGGCAGATGCGAAGAAAAAGTCAGTGATTTTAAGGATTTCCGTGTTTTCCAGAATGTCATCTTTGCAAGTTTGAATAGACTCAGTAAAATCTTTCATGATTCGAAAGATTTCCTGTTTTTCTTCGCTTCCCAAAAGGTCTAATTCATTATTCATTCCAACGACTTCTTTGGGTTCCATAAAAACCGAAGATTTGCTGGAAGAACGACCGTGCACAATTCCGGAAACAAAAGAAACAGAACCTTCTTTAATGGGAATAACAAAGCGATTATCACGCTGAGTAATTATTTTATCGAACAGGAAATTATTGGAAGAAAAGTCTTCCATTTTTTTATTCAGTTTGGAAACGATATTTTGACGAACAGATTTCTTCCTTCTTCTGATTGATAAAAGCGTTGGGGAAGCATTGTCCTTGATCTCACCCAGGGAATCGAAAATCTGTATAAATCTTTTTTCAAGTTCAGGATGAGGAACAATTTTTTTGATCAATTTCCTGAAATTATCCTGTTCTTCAAAGTTTTCAAGGTCTGCAGAAAAAATATTTGCAGCATGAAGATTAAAATAGATTTTTCGGAATTCTTCAAAATTGAAAGTTTGGTGTTTCAGGTTGAGAAGCAGTTCGCTGATATTTGAGATGTTTTCCAGGTTATAAGAAATTTTATTTTTTAATAATTCCTGCAATTCTTGAGTTAACTGAATATTATATTCAATTTCTTTCTTATCATTCAGTGGATGTAGTTTTTCTGCAATTTCTCTTCCCAGTTCATTATGACATTCTTGAGAGAGTATATCTTTGATTTTATTGTATTCGAGTTGTTGAAAAGCTCTCATATCTTTTCAGTTACTTTTTCGATGATATCTTCTAATTTATCTTTTCCTTCTTCGAGTTTGGGGATTTTTTTATAAGCTTTTCCAGTGAAAATCCTAACAAATGAGGAAATTTTGGAATTCTCCGTGCCTTGAGCAACGATTTTAGAGATTGGAGAGATATCGAGAATTATCAGCAGTATCGCTAAAATCAAAATACTGTTGAGGATTCCAAAAAGACCACCCAATGTTCTGTCTAAGAATTTCAGATTTAAGAAGGTTACGATTTTGTGCAGGATCATTATTACGATTTTTGCTATCAGCATTATTACCAGAAAAATGAGAATATAGGCAATAATCGTAGCTACAGTTTCACCGACAGTAAGTTTCTCCATCAGGGCTATTCTTACATCATAGCCAATTTTTCCAATCAGAAAGACAGCAACAATTAAACCTAGAAGATGAACCACACTCGAAATAAAACCCTTTCTAATACCATTAATTAAAAATGCAAGAATGAAGATTCCTAAAATTACATCGACTAAATTCATATTGGTCCCTCCTTAAAAATATTGAATGAAAAAAAGGTTGTCTTTCTGAGGAAATCTTCGAAGCAATTTCTAACGAAGAATCTCATTATAAGCGGAGATCCTTCCAAAGAACAACGTGTAAGATTCGTCAGGATGACAAAACAC
>JABMPU010000090.1 GCA_013203665.1 Armatimonadota bacterium | reverse complement strand
TATTTGAGCAGCAGCATCTTCTTTGATGCTTTAGTTTGTCCATCCACATTAAGTTGGTAGAAATATACTCCTGAACCGACAGGTTTGCTGGTTTGGTCTGTTCCATCCCAAACAATTGAAGATTGAAGATTGAATATTGAATATTGTTTGATCTTTTGTCCTTTGATGTTATAGATAGAAATCTCCGTGTTCTCCGTGCACTCCGTGGTTAAATTAAAGCTGATAGTTGTGCTTGGATTGAATGGATTGGGAAAGTTTTTTAAATTGCATTTCTCTGAAATCTGAGGAATTTCATGATTTTCAATACCAGTAAAATAATTGGGGTCATTTGTGTATACTATATATTCATCATCGTTATTTTCAAATAATATCAATTCACTGGAAGCAGTCTTTTGGATTGAAAAGGGATGTAACGATGTAGGTTGAGAATAAACAATCTGACCGTTCATTCGATTGATGATATTAGCAGTCTCATTTGAATAATCGTAAAATAATAAATAATGATCATTATCTTCGAATACAATATTTGAAGAACAAAAACCTGTATTTAATGACATCGGAGTTTCCCATAACAAAGTTGAATAATCCGGTGAATAGCATTTAAAATATCCACTAATATAAATTACACTACCATAATATTCAAAAAAATCATCATTTTTGGAAACTAATCCATAACTCGAGGTATTACTTGAACTGGCAAATGTAAACAGATCATCCAAAGATCTAAATGAAATACTACTACCACTATTGCCCATATCATCCCAGTAATAAGAATAACCGGCACCTAAATTGCTTTGAGGATGTATCAAAGTTCCAATTCCATTAGCATAGTTTATATCTATTAAATCCGAACCATTGAAAACGCATCGAATTGTTTTATCAGAAGAACCTCCGGCATACATATCGTCCCAACTAATTCTCAAACCAACAAAGATAAATGATTCATCATCAAAATATGTTTTTAATCTTTTTGTATAACATCCACTATATCCGTTAAATGGCGATACCTCTTCAGTAATCATCTGCAAAGTCTCGAGCAAATGAACTCTAATTATTATATTATAATTATTCGAAGGGGGATATCCTCCGGGTTCTTCTGAGGTCTTTAATATCGCAACAACAAAGCTGGTATTATTATATTCCATCAGACTTACTTTCTCAAGAATTTCATCATCATTGTTTATTTGAATAATGTTGTTATAAATAGTTTCACCATCAATATCTATCCCCAGAATTCTAAAATTTCTTTCATTTGTATTTTTATAGCAAGTATATATTTCTTTCTGTCCATCATCATTAAAATCAAAAAGTTGAATACTGCATAATTCATCATTCTCATTAATTTTATTGAATCTGAATTTTTCTTCATAGAAAGAGTAAGCATCACCTGTTTCAATATAGTCATATTTTGTTCTCATCAGAGAATGAACACCATTCGATATGGTAAGTGAAATTGTGTGATATCCAGTGTTCTGGAAAGTATACTCTGGATTCTGTTCATAAGAATCAATAATTCCATCATTATCGAAATCCCATTCCCAGCTGATAATATCTCCCTCAGAAATATCAGTGAATTGTACGATAAAAGGAACACAACCTAAATTTCCATCAGAAGTAAAATCAGCAAAAAACGGAATAGGTTCGCCTTGATATTCATATGCACCAATATCTATTCTGGGATTTTCCCCCTCATATATCCTCGGATTTCCATCAAAATCAAATTCTGGAATGTTCAGCCCGGTAGTATCAGGTATTCCTCTGTTTATACAGGAAGATATTGGATTGAGATGATAATCATTTTCACCCACAAAGAACGGGTCAAGATCCAAGTTTGTTTCATAGTAATTTGGATAATTGGGAAGACCGTTTTCAATGTTATTATACCTGATATCAGGTTGAGAATTATAATAAACAATGACTTGCTGTCCTACATTATTGAAGATAATATTGTTTATTAATATTGGATCAGCATATATAAACAGAGCACCACTAATCTCTGACTCAGTGATATTATCACAAATTGTATTATTAATTAAAATAGGTACCGAATCTAGCCCAAAAGTAATAGCCCCACCACTTATGGCTTCATTATGAATGATTAAGTTATTATATAATACAGGATTCGAATGGTTGAATATATAAAGAGCTCCACTAGTATCACCCGCTTTATTATTCTCAAATAATGAGTTAATTATTTTTGGAGAAGCAAGTCTTAATTGTATTGCACCACCTCCATTAATTGCGAAATTATTTCTGAAATTGCAACAAGAAATTAACAATTTAGAAAAATTGTTTATAAAAAGTCCACCTCCATATCGTTCCCATGTATTATTCGCAAATCTAGTTTTTCCATATTCAATGATAGAATGTAATAATCTTGAAGAATCATTGGATGCTGGGGTTTCATTAAACCTGATTCCATGCCAACCTCCATCTAATGTACCCTGATTTGAAAAACCTGTCGTATCAGCAACAGTAAACCGAATTGAATCTTGCGCCGTTCCTTCAGCTAGCAATCTTCCTTGAACATTAAGAGCATAATGTCCTTGAAATTCAATCAAACAGCCTGGATCGATCGTTAAAGTCTCTCCATTAAGAATTTCAATTTCACCTTCAATCAGATACGGAGAACCTGCCAAATTCCAAGTACCGGAAACGTTTCCGGCGGGAATTGTAGTCTGAGAATGAATGATGCAAACATATATTAATATGAATAAAAGAAAAAATATCTTTTTCACTTGTTTCCTCTTATTTGATCAATAAGCATTTTTTAGCAGTTATTGGTTTATTATCGATCATTAATTGATAGAAATAGATTCCTGAGCAAACAGATTTACCGGAATCATCACTTCCTTCCCAAATTACAGAATGAGTTCCACTTTCAAAAGTATCCTTAACAAGCGTTTTTACTTTTTGCCCTTTGATATTATAAACATTCAATAAAACTTTACTTTTTTCAGAATTTGAAAAAGAAATTGTAGTTGATGGATTAAAAGGGTTGGGAAAGTTGTTATGAAGTTCATACTTTGGTACATGATTGATAAGGTAATCATCAGTTGAAGTTGAAACTGGTGCTCCGAATTCATAACAGCCAATATCAATAACAGCGACACCGTTTCCATCTCCATCCCAAATTCTTACATTTCCATCCAAATCACTAATTAAAAATTCTTCGGGGATATTGCTTGAATTTCCCGCATCAATACAGGGAGATGTTTCTAGTAGTCGATAGTTATTACTCTGAATATCAACAAATTCCGGATTCATGTCTATTATCTCCGTAATTATTACAGTAGATTCGTTACCATCTATAACAATATTTTCAATACCTCCGCTTATTACATTGTTTCTAATAAAGGAATAATGATAAGGATTAGGGTGAATAAAAATTTGAGTTTCATCTTCAGGGGTTCCATTATCATAAATAATATTATTAGTAATAAAAATTCCATCAAAAGTACAATAAACTACTAATCCGGTAGATTGATTATTTATGATTGTATTGTTATTAATATAATCACCAACTGCTACATAAACACCTTCTGAATTATTAAAAATTAATGAATTATAGATATCCAAAGTTGTAAAATATTGTTTGATTGCATATCCTCCAGAATTATTAAATAAAATACATTTGGAAATTATTCCTCTTCCGATGAACCCTCCAGAATGATTGTCTCTGAAAATGCAGTTTGATATATTTGAATTTCCTGAACCCAAATTCGCCCCAGCACCGTAATTATTACGAAAAAGACAATTTTCAATATGATAGTTATATTCAGATGTATTTGCTCCAACAATACCATGTGTAGAACTGTTTTCTAGAATACAATATTCTAGATGGGAATTCCCACCGCCGTATATTCCAAGCTTTAAATTCCTTCGTTTTCGATATGGAGAGGAAGTAAAATATATTGAATCAGTTGCTGTACCAATAGCATTAAGATCTCCTGATATACTAAGATTAAAATCTTGTATTACTTTTGTGTAAGGCAATATAGTTAGTAAAGTATTAGAAGAAACACTTATGTTATTCTCAATAATTACATAATCTGTATCCCAAGTTGTATCTTCATAAATATTTTCTGAAACTCTCATTAATGATTCAACAGCAACTCCATCAACATGAATCTGTAAGTCATTTATTACATCGTTTGTAACGAAAGTAATGTAATCATCATACTCACCAAGTTCTTCAGGATGAAATAGAACATAAATAAATTGAAAACAATCTGGCTGGACAACAAGATCAGTGATTTGACTTGTCCAGTCTTCACCTGGTTTTCTTATCTGAAAGCCGTCAGGAGCAGTTATTGAAGATATCTCTAAATTTATTGAACCTCGATTATAAATAATAAACATTTGTTCATCAATTTCCTCATCAATTTGCCAGTATCCAAAAAGAATTTGTTCAGTATTAATATCGAAATATGGTCTTAATGGATCTTCTTGAAATTCATAAGCTCCAATATCGACTCTTGCAACTTCTCCTTGAAAAATTCTCGGATTTTCTGCTAAATCGTATTCTGGTAAATTAAGTCCTGTTGTATCTTCTGTCCCATAATTTATCAACATTGATTCTATCATTAATGACCAATCTGCTGCAAGTCCATTAAATTCAATACCACATCCCGAAGAAGGATCAACAAACATCGGATCAACATTCTCAAGGTTATAAGTGTTCCCAATCCAATTTTCTCCTTGTGTATTCCCCCAAAGAATCGAATTAGTGAAAACAACTCTGTTTTCTCTATTCAGGAAATCTTTTTTTATTTCAGTATCACGCGGAATTTCATTTGAATTCAAGGGCCAAGGATCCTCACCAAATAAATGTCCATAGCCAATATTATTAACAATATCAGTATTAGTAACTATCGGACTACATTCATAAGCATAAATGCCATGATTATCATTATTGCAGATTAATGAATTAATAATTTTGGTTCCCGAAGAAGCCATTGTTCTGATTCCACCACCCTCTAAATATGAAGTATTATTAGAAATAATTGTATTAATGATTTGTGGATCACAACCACCGTAAACTTCAATTCCACCACCACCACCTGTTTCAGCTTTATTATTGCAGACAATAGAATTGTATATTCCTGGATTTGGATAACCAAAACATATTCCTCCACCATATTCATAAGCACAATTATTTTGAATTATACTATGTTTTATTTGAGCAGCATCAGAACAATATATTCCTCCACCATCTCTTTTACATTTATTATTCACCACGGTACAATTTGAAATCAGAACTTTCGGAAATCCATCGATAAAGATTGCTCCACCATTTTTATCATCAGTCGTATTTCCTATTGCTTTCCCATATTCAAGATGACAATAAACGATCTTTGAAGAATCATTTGTAGTTGGTGTATTCTCAAAACGTATTCCGTGCCAGCTTCCATCAGGAATATCAAAATTACTAAATCCAGTTGTATCGGCAACTGTGAATATAATCGAATCCTGCTCGGTTCCAATTGCTAAAAGCCTACCTTGAACTTTGAATTTATAATGTACTTGGAATTCGATCAAACATCCTGGATCAATTGTCAAAGTCTGTCCATCTGGAATGGTAATTTGACCTTCGATTAAATATGGAGAACCGGACTGCAACCAGATTCCAGAGACATTTCCTCCGGGTATTGTAGTTTGTGAAAAAAGGAAAGTACTACAAAAAATCAGAAGAAGAATAAATATAAGGTTTTTCATTTTAACCCCCATTAAACCTTGCAAACGGTTTAGCGAAACTTGACACAAGTCTGGAAGATCTTGTGTTAAGTTGAATGAACCAACTTAAGTCAAGACAGGCTGAAGCCTGCTTAACTCAAGTTTTATTTGAGCAACAGCATCTTCTTTGATTCTTTAGTTTGTCCATCCACTTTAAGTTGGTAAAAGTAAATCCCTGAACTAACAGGTTTACTGGTTTGGTCTGTTCCATCCCAAACAATTGAAGATTGAAAAAATTGTCCGGCATCTGACGGATTGAATATTGAAAATTGTTTGATTTTCTGTCCTTTGATGTTATAAATTACGATCTCTGCGTCCTTTGCGTTCTCTGCGGTGAATTTTATTGTAGTTGTAGGATTGAAGGGATTAGGATAGTTTGATAAATATACATTTTCTATCTGGATTATACTATCTTCTTCGATATTTGTAACCGGATTTAAACTACATTTATAAAAAGTGAGTTCTCCTTCCAACCAAATAGGGCTGACATTTCCACAGGCAATCCAGTACTCATTATTTAAAACCGTGATACCACAGGGCCAATAACCATCCGGATAATCACAATGTGCAATTCCTTCAATTTCTCCATTATCTGCATTAAGAATGAATATCAATTCATTAAAATATGATTGTACATATAATTTCCCATCATAATATTCAAGAAATTGCAACTCCAAATCAGGAGTATAAATAGAATCAATCAGTGTATTGGAATCAGGGTCTAATTTGAAAATTTGATTCAGGCAGCTAAAATAGAAATGTTCTTCATCATTTGCCAGACCCATGATGGGAGGAGAAGGGTAATAATATGGATAGTTTGGACAGATAAGAGTATCAAGAACAGCTCCTGTTTCCGGCGAAACCTTGAGAATCCCCTGTAAGTGACCATTATAGGCAGGATTAACATAACCGATAAGCCAGAGGTAATCCTCGAAATAGGTTAGATCTCTCACAGTGAAATTCTCAATTTGTGGTAGAGTATTTATTATCTGTTGTATTTGAGGATCATAACAGTAGGTCTCTGAATTCTTAAACCAAATATATTCATCATCATTGCACAAACCTGTACTACTTCTAAATTCCGGGAAAAGGTGTTCTTCCTGAATGATAAATTCAAATTCGTCATAAATATTTCCATAAATCGTTACTTCATCAAATATATTTGAGACTTCCAGAGAAAATAATGAAAATCCAAGAGTTATATCACCATAGAAATAATTTATCATATAATCCGGTTCGTGCCCATCACAATGCCATATCTTGAAATCGGAACTTCCATCCTGAAATCTTAATTTAAGATAATACCATTCACCCGGCTGTACGTTGTAACTATAGTATTCTACATATAGACAATTCGCTTCGAAATTAGTAATGTAAAGACCCGGTCCTACATGAAAGCCATAATAGAATGTTAAATATGGAGCGATTTCAATTCCGGCAGAATAATTTTCAGGACAGGATGGAGCTTTCCATTTTAGTTGAATTGTATATTGGTATGGACAATTAAAATTCTGGAGAATCGCTTTCGAATCCTCTTCAATCAGGAGACAATTGTTTCCATCATCGTCAATTACCAATATTGTGCCAGTGCTGTCAGGAAACCAGTTCGTGGGAGGTTGGCCAACAACATCATCTTCAAAGTCGTCAAAAAATAGAATCTCTTCAGATAAAAGTAATGAGTAGATAAATAAAATAATGAGCGAGAAAATTATTAGTTTCTTCATCTTTCCTCCAATGAAACCTTTATAAGAGTTTGTTCTTGAAACCGTTCGGAATCCGGCAGCTGCCTGAGTTACGAAGGCTTACAACAATTCGTGTCTTTTATCGTCTTTCAGTTTATTTACAATTTCCTTTACTTGTTCAGAATCTGCTTTTCTAGAAATCAATAACGCATCTTTAGTGTCAACAATTATTAAATTTTCCACTCCGATAAGTGCTACAAATTTATCGGAATTAACATAATTATTTCTACTTTCGATAATTTCACTTTCGCAATTCATAACATTTTTGTTTTCGTCTTTTTGGGAAACATCATAAAGAGCTTTCCAACTACCCACATCGTTCCAGCCGTAATCTACAGGAATTATAACTCGCTTTTCCGCCTTTTCCATTATCCCGATATCTATTGGTAATTTTGGCATTTGAGTATATTGATCGGAAATATCTGCACAGGTTCCTTTTTCATCCCATTTTATAGAAATTCTATTAAGTAGACTCGCAACTTCCGGCAGATGATTTTGAAATGCTTTTAGAATCGTTTCTATTTTCCACATGAACATACCGCTGTTCCAGAAGAAATTTCCGGCTTTGAGGAAACTTTCCGCAGTTTTAATATCAGGTTTTTCCTTGAATTGTTTAACTGAAAAAACATTTTTGCTAATTTCTTGTTCAGATTCCACATAACCGTATCCGGTGGTAGGATAATCCGGCTTTATCCCAAAAGTAACTAAATATTCATCTTCTGCAGATTTTCGGGCAATATCCAGACTTTGCAAAAAAGCTTTTTCATCTTTGATAAGATGGTCTGCAGGCAGCACGATCATTGTTTCTTTTTTATCATATTTTCTGCTGAGATACAAAGCACTGAGTGCGATGCAGGGAGCTGTATTCATGCCAAAAGGCTCAATTATGATGTTTTCTTCCGGCAGCTCAGGAATGTGTTTTCGGATTAATTCTACTTGCGATTTGGCGGTTACAATAAAAATATCTTCAATCTCGATTTTATTCAGAAGACGCTCCACTGTCATCTGAATCATGGATTTATCGGAAACGATTTTTAAAAATTGTTTGGGATTGGATTCTCTACTTAAAGGCCAGAACCGAGTTCCAACTCCACCTGCCATAATTAAAGCAATCATTAAATGCTCCTTTATTTTACCACGAATTTTCACGAATTAACACTAATTTATTAACAATGAACAAATGCCAACAAAACTAACAATTCTGAAACTTGACACAAGCACGCAGGACTTGTGTTAAGTTGAATGACCAACCGAATCAACCGTTGCGAAGGTTAATGTGAAAGAATTCCTCTGTGGGAAACCGTTCGCAAGGTCTTCCCAGTTCAACTAATTCAACTGATTCAACAAAAACTTTCCGAATCCGGCAGCTGCCGGAAAGAATTTCTTTGTGGGAAGCTTCGGAGAGTCCACAATCTCATTTAAACTTAACAAGTTTTAGAAACTTGTTAAGTTTTCTAATTTAGTTTTCAAAGTCTTCCACAATCAGGAATGATTGTGTTACTGGCGATTATCAATTACATTCACATCTTCAGGTAAATTCAATTCAAATATGTTTTGTGATAGCTGTTTATTTATTTTCTCTGCAGAAAAAGAATATTTTACCATATTTTCTGAATTATCAAAAATTTGAATTTCGATTATCAGATTATCTTTTATCCAAACAAAAATCTGCTCATTTTCAGGAGTTATCAATTTAATCCAAGTTCCATTTTCAGTATTTTCAATCAATTCTTTCTGAGAGTTTTCCCAATAATCGGAAATGATAGAAATGGGTTTGAGTTCATAATCATTTTTATTGGAGATCAAAACCTGGTTTGAAGCCGCATCATAAATTGTAACGGAAATGCTGTCTACCAGAAGTTTCTGTCCTTCAGGTTCCATGTATTCCAAAAGTAAAAAAGATGAATCATAGTAAATTTTCCCATAAGATGTTTTAGCAATATCAAGTTCTTTCCAAAAATTTTCCTGAATAAAATCTGCTTCATAAGTTTTGATAGAATCATATTTTTCGAGCAAATCTAAATAAATTTCATTTAGAATATCATCTTGTGCTAATATGAAAACCGAAAATGAAATAAACAAAATTAATACTAACAGGATTTTCCAGTTTTCTTTATATTTCATATTGAAGATAGCCATAATTTTTCAAATCCTCCTCGGTTGCTAAAACTTCACGAGGTTTGCTTCCCACATGAGGACCGATAATTCCTGCCTGTTCCAGCATATCGATGAGTCTGCCTGCTCTGGCATAACCGATTTTGAAATGCCGTTGCAGCATGGAAACAGAAGCAGTTCCGGCAGACACAAGGGCAACTGCTGCTTCCGGAAAAAGTTCATCATCATAATCAAAATCCTCAAGACGCGTGGTTTCATCAGATATGATTGTGATATCCTGTTCCGGTTTGGGTTGGGTTTTCAAATATGATACGAGGTTATGGATTTCCGAATCTGAAATAAAAGCACAGTGAATTCTTTCTGTTATTCCTTTTCCGGGTGGCAGGAATAAAGAATCGCCTTTGCCCAGCAGTTTTTCTGCACCATTTGCATCGATGATAACACGTGAATCAATCTTAGTGGATACCTGGAAAGCTATTCTGGATGGGAAGTTTGCTTTGATAATACCGGTGATAACTTTGATGGAAGGTCGCTGAGTAGCAAGAATCAGATGCACGCCGATTGCTCTTGCCATCTGAGCCAGACGTGTAATCGGTCGCTCCACATCTCTTCCCACGCTCATCATCAAATCTGCCAGCTCATCAACAACAATAATAATGTACGGCAGCTCGCCATCAATAATTTCTTCTTCGTTTGCTTTCATGGCTTTGATTTTTTCATTGTATCCGTGCAAATTACGGACTTTATAGTTTTGGAAAAGTTCATATCTTCGTTCCATCTCATTAACGCCCCAGTTGAGCACTGTCAGAACATCTTCATTATCTGTAACAACATTTTGGATAAGATGGGGAATACCTTCATATCCTGCAAGTTCAATTCTTTTAGGGTCGATCAGAACCATCCGTACTTCATCCGGAGTTGTACGCAGCAAAAGGCAACTGATAATTGTATTGATGCACACACTTTTACCCGAACCGGTTGCACCGGCTATCAGAAGGTGCGGCATTGCTGCCAGATCTGCTACCATCGGATTTCCGGAAGTATCTTTTCCCAACCCGATAGCCAACTTGCTCTCCACGTTTTCCATTTGCTCGGAAAGGAGCACATCTTTCAGATAAATCGTATCTCTATTTATATTTGGAATTTCAATTCCGATAAGACCGCGACCCGGAATGGGAGCTTGAACGCGGATGCTTTTTGCTTTGATGGCAAGCGCCAGATCATCAGCTAAAGCGTGGAATTTACTGACTTTCACACCCGGAGCAGGCTTTATTTCATATTGTGTAATAATGGGTCCGATATTCACATTAATTACTTCTGCATCCACGTTGAATTCAGCTAATTTCTGCACTAAAATTTTACTCACTTTTTTAATATTTTCTTCGATTTCTTCTCTGTCTCTTTTATCGGATTGTACGCTGATCAGGAAATCTTCGGTTTTTGGTTTGATGTATTCACGCAGAGATTCTTCAGGTTTTTCAGCAATCACCTGTGATAACTTCCTCTTCTGAATAATTGGTGGTTTATAATCCTCTTCATGGTTTGAATTTTCTTCAAATGCAGCGTGGTCAATGATAGTTGGCGTTTTTTCTTTTTTTTCTTTTGCTGGTTTTTTTGTTTCTTTAGGTTTTCTCACTTTTTTTATTTTTTTAGCTTTGAATAAACTGAAAATAAATATGATAAAATTCCATAATCCTTTTAACAAAACCAACATGAATTTCTTAGCATTTTCTACTTCAAAAATAATCAAAAGGCAAGCTATAACAATAACTGATGCTATAATAACAGTACCTGTTAAACCGAAAATTCTTATGAAAAAATCATAAACATACCAGGGAATAATTCCGGCAGCGATAACCGTCTCTTTTCGGATGGAGAATAATATAAAATTGAAGAAGAAAGCAAAGAGAATGAAACTGGTAGTTTTCCAGATAAAATGCTTTTCTTCTTTTAAGAAGACACTAAAAAACCCCAACAGAATTGTTCCAAGCAGCAAAGAAATACTGAAGAATTTTCCTAGAAGATAAATGAACCAATAGCCAAAAAACACTCCAAAAGGACCGATTGGATTCATCAAACCTTCCGGGAAATCTAATTTAAGAATTTGCATAAATGTAATTTCAGCATTCTTCAAAGTCGTATAATCAAAGATTAGAATGGACGTATCTCCTACGATGGCAACGAGCAGAAGTATTGAAACTAATAAAATTAAAATACATAAAACAGGTTTCCAAAAACTTTTTTTTGATTCTTTTTTCATTTCTATCTCCGCAAAATCATACATTAAATCTTATACAAATAATATCTCCATCCTGAACAAGATAATTTTTCCCTTCCAACCGGAACAATCCTTTTTCTTTGATCCCCTTTTGCGAACCTGCTGAAATCAGGTCTTCAAAAGAAAAACATTCAGCCCGAATAAATCCTCGCTCAAGGTCCGAGTGAATTTTTCCTGCTGCAAAAAGAGCATTCTTCCCTTTTCTAATTGTCCAGGCTCGCACCTCATCTTTACCTATCGTGAAGAAGCTGATGTATCCCATCAATTCATAAGAGAATATGGTTAATCGTTTGCGTGCAGATTCTTTTATATTGAGGTCTTCCATAAATTCTCTGGCTTCTTCTTCAGAGAGTTTGGAAAGCTCCATCTCGAATTCACCGGCGAATTCTATAACATTGTATTTTTTCTCGATTTCTAAGATCAAATTCTCATTTTTCCCATAATTATTTTCCTCGGAATTGAGGATGATCATCAAAGGTTTCTGGCTTATAAATCGAAATCCGCGAATAGATTTTTCTTCGTTTTCCGTTAAAGCGAGAGTGCGAAGAGAAGCGTCATTATTCAGATGTTCAACAGCTTTTTGCAGCGTCTTTTTCTCCACCTGCATCGCAGAATCCTTGATTCCTCTTTTTTCTGCTAATTCAATTTTTTCCAGACGGGCTTCTGCAATTATCAGATCGGAAATAATCAGTTCGGAATCGATCAGTTCAATATCTTTTTGAGGATTCGGTTTTCCCAGCAATTGGCTGATAATCTCATTTTCAAAATTTCTAACAACCAGACCCAGAGCATCGGTATTTTTGATGAGGGCAAGGGAAGAACTGGAAAAAGGTGCATCGTTTTTGGAATCTCCTGTTAATCCAACAAAATCGATGTATTCAATGATTGCCTTTACCTCTTTCTCAGGTTTGTAGATTTCCCAGAGTTTATCGATTCTAAAATCAGCTACTTCCACTATTCCCAGGTTCGGTTCAATTTTCTGGGTTGCATAGGAAGTGGTATCTGCATCCAAACCGGTGAGAGCATTGAAGATTGTAGTTTTACCGGAATTCTGTAAGCCAATTAAACCGATTTTCATAATCTACCTTTTGTTTTTTTTATAGTTCTGTAAATTCATTACTTCATTTGGTTTTAACATTCTCCACATTCCCACAGGAAGCTTTCCCAGCTTAACATCACCTATTTGAAGCCTTTTAAGTTCAAGCACTTCAGAGTCAACCTTTTTTAGCATATAGCGGATTTGACGCTTTCTACCTTCGAAAATTGTCATCTTCAAAATCGTCTTATTTTGCATTCTCTTTTTCACGTAAACAAGAGCCGATAAAGTTTTTTTATCATCGATCAGAACTCCTTCACGAAGCTGTTTAATTTGATTTGCATCCAGATTTCCTTTTACAGTAACTTTATAAAGTTTTGGTAATTTGTAGCGTGGATGAATTACCTGCTGGGCAAAATCTCCGTTGTTTGTAAGCAGCAATAAACCTTCGGACATATAATCCAGCCTGCCGATGGAAAAAATATGTGTACCGAAATCAGGTATAAGATCATAAACAGTTTTCCTGTCGAAAGCATCATGTTTTGTAACGAGATATTTTTTAGGTTTATTCAGCATTAGATAGATTTTATCATCTGAAAAGGAGATTTTTTTTCCTTTGAATTCCACTGTATCTTTTGCCGGATCTACCTGTTTGGAAAGGTCTGTACAAACAATTCCGTTTATTTTAATGTCTCCATTTTTTATAAGAGATTCCACTTGCCTGCGTGAACCCAGGTTACTTTTTGCCAGATATTTATTTATTCTTAACATTTTGATTTTAGTCTTTTTCAGTTTTATGAATAACTTTCCGAAACTTCCAATATTTACTAAATAATTGATTATTATTAAGTCAATGATTTTTTCGATGGTTATGAAGAATGTTTTACCACTAAGGACGCGAATGGACACGAAGAGAATATTTTTTTCTTTACCTCTTTGCGAAGAAGATGATTCTTTTTCTACTGTATAATTGAAATTGTTTCCGTTGGAGGAATTCTGTTAGAGGAGATTAGTTGGTGAGCTTAGATGTTGTTAATATGTGGATCATCGGCGTGGCAAACAGACACTGTACCGAAACTACGTTAAAGCAATTAACTGATCATGCGGAACAGTCCTCACCGTTTTTATTTTACCGACGGTCGAAGCCGTCCATAGTCGAACGATGCAATGAAAGAGATCCGTAAATGCCGTGTCCGTTGAAGCCTAGGGTTATGTGATTTAATTTTGAACTTTTATAGCATCAACGCCTTTACCATCTATATAAAATACCACTTCTTTTTCTCCCCATGTTAATATCACATCATGGCTTTCAGAATCTGAAAAATTATCAGGATGTTTACAACGAAGCATTATATCTTTTTGATATTTATAAGAAAAATATATCTTTAATACGTTATCAGAATCACGAAACATTCTTAGCTTCACACCATTATTTGATGTTGCGGGTATATATTCAATCATTGCCCCATTTTTATTTTTCCACTTATTATCTATTGTAAATAAAAGGCTACCTTGATTTTCATCTACCGACGAAAACAACTCACTAAAGGTCTCTTTACTTATAATTGACCTTTGGTCAATATTAGATTGAACTATTTCATAATATTGAAAGCCTTCCTGAAAAAATTGAATTGTATTATAGTCATAAAATCTGGTTTGATATTCTTGATAAAAAACATACATATTTTCATCCTTCGCTATCCAATCTTGCTTTAACTCTCTCCAATGTATATTTTTTCCTTTTTTATTAAAAATATCCCAATTATCTATATTTATTTTTATACCCTTAACGAATTCTGTTTGGGCTTTGGATAGGTAGAAATAAAAATGAACTCCATTTAAATCCCTAATTTTAAAATTTTCCGGAAGAAGTTTTGTGAATAAGCTTAAATCGAGATAAAACTCACTGATTGTTTTGAATGAACCACTTTTGACTGAAGTGAAAGGTGATTGCTCTAAATCTTTACCATGCACAAATCGAGCTTCCATATATTGTGTATTTTCACTCATTTGATTATTAAATTTCATCGTCTTAAATTGACCTGTTATATCTAATCCTGGAAATCTAACGATACATTTAAAATCATCAAAATTATCTGATAATGGCGCTGAACCTAAATCTAATATAATAAACATAGATTTGATTGGATTATCAACTTCAGCATGAAACCTATTAGTAAATAACAAATTCTCATTCTGCTCTTTAATTGTTTGATCACGTATAGCCAATTGTTGCTCAAAGGCTGTTTGTTTAACGGTTTCACTTTTATTTGAATAAACATTTAATAATATCATAGCAAACAATAATAATATTCCACCGACAGTTGATACACACAATCCCATTTTCAAATTTAATAGCCATTTTATTTTTAAGTTGGGAAAAGCATCCAATAAAAATGTACCACTAATTGTAATAGCCATGGCAATATATATGATGATCTGCCAGACATTTTTTAAATTCCCATAATTCATAATTCACTACTCCATGTTTTTAACCACATAAGATATATTAGACTTCTTAAAATCTCATATCCTGCTTATTTAAACAGGATATTATCAGATTGCGATATTTACATTTCATTGTCCTAATCTTCGATATTTTTTTCTTATATATCACTGCTTCCGAAAAGAGAAGCTATTCTTCATTTGTCAAATATTTTTCATGTTTAGTTCAGCGCCATGTTAGCTGCCTTTGATTTTCACAGCGACTTGTTCATGAAGGCGATTGTAGCCAATATATTCATACTCTAATCCTGAATGCTCAAGAAACTCATGAAATGCCTTATATTCACCCTCTTCCCAGCCAGGATAATTAAAATACTCATCAAAAACAATAACGCAGCCTGGATGAATTCGATGTTCCAAAAGCTCAAAAATTGTTCTAGTAGATGAATATAGGTCGCAGTCAATATGAAGAAATCCTATAGATTCTTCATGATCTTTGATAAATGACGGAAGAGTTTTATCAAACCATCCTTTTATTAAGACCACATTTGATTGAACTTTTGGAAGCACATTAACATTAAAATGTCCTTTTCCAAAACCATCACGCCATAACTCAGGCAAACCTTCAAATGAATCAAATCCATAAACAGTTTGGTTTGTTAGTGATGCAATATGGTTTATCGTTCTTCCAGAATATACACCAAACTCACAGATGAGCTTATTGCTTTCTAAATCTGCTTTTTCCATCGCTAATGTTAATAATTCCAGATTTGAAGATACGGAATCAACATTTCTCATATGCTTCTCTACATAATCAGCAGCCGATTCGGTGGCTCTGCGGTGTAGCTCCCTTTCAATACTCTGACTAAAGGAGACGGGTTGTCTCCTGAGTTCATATCGAATAGAGTATCTAATTGGCGAACTCAGCACTAAAAATACCTTTTTTAAAATTCTTTTTAACATAATTTCTCTTGTGGTTATGCAGCTAACATTGCAATCAATTGCGAAGCATGCAATATAATATCCTCATATCTTAGCTTCATAAGATACTCTAAATTCAAACAACTTTTTCGATATTTACTTTTCATTGTCCTAATCTTCGATGTTAGCTTCTTATATCATCTTATTCCGAAAAGAGAAGTTATTCTTCATTTGTCAAATATTTTTACGCTTAGTTAAGCTTTTTTCGGAGCTATTTTCTGTCGTCCGAATGCCCAGGAAAAAGAACGCTTGAAGACTTCAGTACCACCAACGCGAACACCATGAAACATGGTTTCTGCCATTTGTGTAGAGCCAAGTATCCGGGCTACATCTATCATTAATTCTGCATCTGCCACTAATCTTTCTACATTTTCCTCCGGATACCCTGCCCAGTATTTCAGATCATGCAAGAAACACGCTGCGTACAGGTTGCTCTTTTTCCAGGAATCAAACCATAAGGAGCAACCGTCACTCTTGAATAGAATGTGTGGCGGGTCTTTCTCGATCTTTTCCCAGAGGTGCGGAAGCTCGTAAAACTCACAGACCTCCTTAATATTAGAAAAAGACACTTCTTCGCCTTTTGCAGGTAATTCCATTTTGTCTGGTAATTTCATCACTTTCCTCATTTCATTTTTTTCTTTGTTAGTTTGTCTCAATAAAATTTTTGAATATCTCGAAATTCTGTTCAATCTGTTGAGTATTTGTTAATTCATTCTTAAAATATTTTGTTAGTTCATGATTTTCCAAAAGACGCTGCTGAAAAGCATATTCTCCGGTTTTATAATCTATTTCCGGATGAAACTGAACACCCCAAACAGGTCGATTTTTATATTGGAATGCTTGAATTGGACAATCATCATTTACAGCAATAATCCTGAAATCAGCAGTCAAATTACAAACTTCATCGTAATGCGATTCATAAGAAACCGGATTTTCTATTCCTTCAAAAAGCGGATTAGAATCCAGTTTAACTTTTTTCCAGCCGAATTCAGGTTTTTCTGCTTTTCTACATGCCTTACTTCCCAGAATAGCTTTTGCCAGAATTTGATGACCGTAACAAATTCCCAGAACTGATTTACTGTGTTTTATAAAATAATGGATAATATCAAATATTTGTTTGTCATTCTCGTTATCCACTGATGCAAACAACTCCGAACCGGTTATTAGAAGATGGCTGAATTGCGACAATTTAGAATCGCTCATTTCATCTTTTGGATAACATATTTCGGAATCATAATTTAAATTTCTAAAAATATTTGAAAAAATGAGGTCATACTTTCTCTTTTTCTCAAGATCGATAATCGTGTTCAGTATTAGAAGCATTTTTTTTAAATTCCTTCGCTTAAATTTTTTCAACGATATTAATTGCATCAAAACTATAAAATATTTTTTCTTTGTCATTATTTATGTAAAGGTTTTTCCGATTTGAAATATTATTTTCTTTTAGCGTTTACTTTCCAGTTGTGTTATAGTTGGTTTTATTGCTATGGATTTAGTTGCGCTTCTTACTTTTACATTGTTTGATTTCTTCCAGAATATTATTATTTACGGGATTGTAGTGCCTACGGGGAAGTTATTTCCAACTTCTTGAGAAATAATAAGTTGACAGGATTCGTACAATATTAAAATTGAATTTTGAAATTGTACGAAAAGGTGGAAACGATGATTAAGAGAGAATGTGCAGCTGTACTTAAGAAATTTTCAACTTTTTTTCCTGTTGTTAGCGTGACAGGTCCAAGACAATCAGGAAAAACAACTTTGGTAAAGGATGTTTTCTCTGAAAAAGAGTATGTTTCTTTGGAGCATCCTGAAGTTCGCAAACATGCAGAAAATGATCCACAGGATTTTCTCAATCAATTTCCTCATGGAGTTATTATAGATGAAGTACAGCGTGTTCCCGACCTGTTTTCTTATATTCAGATTATTGTCGATGAAAACAAAGAAATGGGTTTATATATTCTCACGGGAAGCAATCAATTCGAATATATGCAAAACATTTCACAATCTTTAGCTGGTCGCATATCGATTATAAAATTGTTACCTTTTTCTTATCTCGAAATCTACAATAAAAGGAAAATTGATCGTAACGAGATTCTAGTAAAAGGAATGTATCCGGCAATTTTTGATAGAGATATTCCTGCAACTAAATTTTATCCTTCCTATATTGAGACATATTTGGAAAGAGATGTTCGTCAAATCAAAAATGTCACGGATTTATCTGTTTTCCATAAGTTTCTGGAACTCTGTGCCGGAAGAACAGGACAAATTCTAAATAGAAGTTCTTTATCAAATGAATGTGGAGTTTCTCAACCAACGATCGAAAAGTGGCTCACGATTTTAGAAGCGAGTTATATCATTTATAGAATGCCTTCATATTTCAAAAATATTAAAAAAAGGATCGTAAAATCACCAAAGTTGTATTTTTTCGATACGGGTCTCGTTTGCAATTTACTTGGAATATATACTCCACAACAATTGAGAAATCATCCTTTGCGAGGAGAAATTTTCGAGACTTTTGTTGTCTCGGAATTGTTGAAATATCGTTATCATAAAGGACAGCGAAGTAATTATTACTTTTATCGGGATAATCACATGAATGAGGTAGATGTAATTATCGATACAGGTTATGGTCCGGTTCCTCTTGAAATAAAATCTGGAATGACTATCAACGATTCTTTTTTCAAGGGATTGGATTTTTTCAGGAAACTGGAAAACAGGTATAAATATTCAGGATTAATTTACGGTGGAGATAGAAATTTCAAATATATAAATCACGAGATTAGAGATTATTCTAAAGTTTATGAAATGTGTGAAGAACTGACAAAAGATGATAATTGGAAAGTTTAGGATTGTTCACTCCCTAGAACTCCGAGTATGTTCATCTTAATTCGGTGTATTTCAGTGTTCTCGGTGTTAAATTAAATTTCGTGCAATTATAAAATCGGAGTTTGAAATTGCACAAAACAATGTGAACGGCGATTATTAATGAGATTGAGACAGTGCAAAAATTCTATAAGGAGCAAAAATGAATAATTATCTCAAACCATTAGTTAAAGAATTCAAAAAAAAAGCAAATCCCCAAAATGCAGAACCAATGGCAAAATATATGAAAAACTTGTTTCCATTTCTGGGGGTAAAAACACCGGAAAGAAGAGAAATCATAAAGAAATTTTACAAAGAATTTGGACTTCCTGAAATTTATAATTTGGAAGAAATAATCAAAGATTTGTGGGAACTTCCGGAAAGGGAATATCAATATTTTACGATTGGATTGCTAAGAAAATTCAGCAAGAAATTAGATGAAGATTTTATAGAATTATTCGAACACCTTATCATCACGAAATCCTGGTGGGATTCTGTGGATGGAATTGCAAGCTGGCTGGTTGGAAGTTTGTTCCAAAGATTTCCTGAATTGATAAATCCTTACACAAAAAAATGGATGAAATCAAATAATATGTGGCTACAAAGAACTGTGATCTTATTTCAACTCGGCTATAAAGACAAAACAGATGTAAAACTACTTTTCAAGAACATAAAAAAATGTATGGATTCAAAAGAATTCTTCATCAGGAAAGCGATCGGTTGGGCCTTGCGGGAATATTCCAAAACCGATCCTCAAGCCGTGATTAATTTTGTGGAGAATAATGAGCTTGCTCCTTTGAGTAAAAGAGAAGCTTTGAAATGGTTGAAAAATCAAGGGAAAAATTTATTAATTAAGAATTACGAATTAAGAATTACGAATTAGGAATTTAAAGGGAGGAATTTATGGATAAATCAATGATCGTTCAAGTTTCAGCAATAATTTTGGGTTTTATGATTGCGTTTTTTAATAAATGGTTATTTATAAAACCTAATCAGAAAGTTGAATTAGAAAGTAAGGATCCAGATAAAAAGGGAAATAATAAAAAAAATATTCAAAAAAAAGATGCTTCTCTTGATTATGAAAATGAATGTCTCGAGTATTTGATTATTGTGTTTGGATTACTTTCGGAAATATTACTTGCTTTGACAGTTATTTTGGGACTATCTTCAAGCTTAATCAACGAAAATCATATTTGGTTATTAATGACATTAGGAATTGGTTTCCTATCAATTTCCATTATATTAGCCACAATTTATGAAATAATCGCAACTAAAGAGCACTACAACCAAAAAAGAAATTCCTAAAAAAATAATTACACAAAACAAATTAATACGGGTTATTAATTTTTGGGGACTCTTTTGCTTTTTCGTGGCAATTTGTGTCAATTCGTGGTTAAAAAAAATCCGTGTAAATCCGTGAGCTAATTATGAAATTCATAGCAGACTTCCACATTCATTCCCATTTTTCCATCGCAACCAGCAAGCAGCTTATTCCCGAATATCTCGATTATTGGGCAAGACTTAAAGGAATAACAGTTATCGGAACCGGAGATTTCACTCATCCGGGCTGGATTAAAGAACTGAAAGAAAAACTGGAACCTGCGGAGCAAGGACTTTTTAAACTTAAGAAAGAATTCATTTTACAAAACTTCACAAATTTGGGAAATTTGGTAAGTTTTAGTGATAGACAAGTCCGCTTCATCCTCACATCCGAGATCAGCAGCATTTACAAAAAGAATGGGAAAGTGCGAAAAGTTCATAATGTGATTTTTGCTCCAGATTTTGAAACAGTCGAGAAAATCCAGCAGTCGCTCATTAATATTGGCGGAAACATAACTTCCGATGGACGACCGATATTGGGATTGGATTCCAAAAATCTTTTGGAAATAGCCTTAAATGCTTCGGAAAATATTTTCTTTGTTCCCGCTCATGTCTGGACTCCCTGGTTTTCTGTTCTGGGAGCTAAATCCGGTTTTGATTCGATCGAGGAATGTTACGAGGATTTGACGAAATATATTTATGCAGTGGAAACAGGTTTATCATCAGATCCACCGATGAACTGGATTTGCAGCATTCTCGACAAATTCACTCTCATTTCCAATTCCGATGCTCATTCCCCTGAAAAGCTGGGAAGAAATGCCAATATTTTTGATACGGAACTTTCCTACAATTCCATTGTAAATGCTCTGAAAACCGGTAATCCGGAACAATGTCTCGGAACGATCGATCTTTTCCCGCAGGAAGGAAAATATCATTATGACGGTCATCGCAAATGCGGAATTTTGTGGAATCCGGTTGAGACATTGCAGCATAAAGGAATCTGTTCCAAATGCGGGAAGCAAGTGACGGTTGGCGTGATGAATCGGGTTGTGCAGTTATCTGATAGAGAGGATTTCAGAGAAAGAAAAAACCGGCTTCCATTTTATTCGATCATTCCCTTAAAAGAGCTTTTATCTGAAATTAAAGGGGTTGGTCCGAATTCCAAAAAGATCGATAAAATTTATCATTCTGTTTTGAATAAAATCGGACCGGAACTCGAGATTCTTCTTAACAAGCCAATCGAGGAAATCAAGAAGAATGGAAATGATATTCTCGCAGAAGCGATCAGGAGAATGCGGAAAGGAGAGATTTACATCAAAGAAGGTTTTGACGGAGAATTCGGAATAATCAAGGTTTTCAAGGAAGAAGAAATCCAGTCTTTTGCCGGCTCATTATTCAAAGATATTTTTGAGATAAAACCGCCTGCAAAAAGGAAGCTCATTAATTTTGACTTGGAAGAATACAGGAGATTACAAAACATTCAAAAAGAAAAACCAGATGAAGAAAACAAAGTTGTCTCAAAAATAAAATCAGAAAATCAGGATTTATTAGAGCATTTGAATCCGGAACAGAAGAAAGCAGTCGAACATTTTTCTGATCCGGCTTTGATCATTGCCGGACCGGGAACCGGGAAGACCCGCGTGATTGCAGTTCGGATTGCCAACCTGATCATAAATAAAAAAGTTAATCCTGGAAATATTCTGGCTGTCACCTTCACGAATAAAGCCGCAAACGAGATGAAACAACGTCTGGAACTTTTTCTCGAAAAAGAAATTGTCTCCCAATTGCAGGTTTGCACTTTTCACGCTTTCGGATATAAGATCATCACGGATTATCTCGATAAAACCAACCGCCGAAAGAATTTCACGATCATCGATGAAGATTATAAAAGAATACTTCTTCAACGAATTGGGTGTGATAAAAAGCAGATAAAGAAAATTTCAGAATCGATAACAGGAAATAAACAGAATTTGAAAACAGCGGAAGCAATAAACGAGAATTCTGAAATCTTCCAGAGATACGAAGAAATATTAAAAGAACAAAATCTTTTCGACCTGGATGATTTGATCTATCTTCCTGTTCTGTTTATCAAGAAATATCCGGAAATTCCAACTCATTATAGAAATCAGTTTCAGTGGATCATGGTCGATGAATTTCAGGATGTAAATTTCGCTCAATATCAGATGATAAGGAAATTGATGCCGGAAAATGATTCCAATCTTTACGTTATCGGTGATCCGAACCAGGCAATTTACGGTTTTCGTGGAGCTGATGTGAAATTCATCCGAAGCTTCATCAATGATTATCCAAAGACAAAAATTTATAGGCTGAGAAAAAGCTATCGCTGTCCCAAAAATGTTCTCAAAGCTTCTGATAATGTAATTCAAAAAAATTCTGAAAAGAGATTTTTGGATGGATTTCAATCCGATCTGAAAATAAATATTTCGGAAAACAGTTCGGATAAAAGCGAAGCAGAATTCGTTGCTCGCACAATTGAGAGAATGATGGGCGGGTTGCGTTTTTTCTCGATGGATAGCCAAATTACGGAAGGGAATGAAGATGCAGAAATTAAAAGTCTTTCCGATTTCGTGGTTCTCTGCAGGATAAAGGCACAAATGAAAGTTTTGGAAAAAGCGTTCAAAGACCACAGTATTCCGTATCAGAAAGTCGGAACAGAAACCTTATTCAACAAAGAACCTGTAAAATCTATTATTGAAATTATCAGCTTTTTGAGAAATCCCGAACAGACTTTTTTGAAAGAGAAATTATCCCAAAAAATAAAGATAAATGAGATTGAATTTTTGAAGAACAAAATTTCTGCTGAATCCGTAAAAGATATTATCCAATCTATTATTGAAAAATGTTTTGAAAAAGAAAATGATAAAGATGAAATTAAGGAATTGATCGCTTTCTCTGAAAATTACGGAAGCAATATCGATGAATTCCTGAAAAATATCTCTCTCGGAACTGAAATAGACACCTTCCAACCTGAACTTGAAAAAGTAACATTGATGACGCTTCACGCAGCCAAAGGTCTGGAATTCCAATGTGTTTTCATTGTGGGCTGCGAAGATGGATTGCTGCCATATTCTCTTTTTGAAACTCAAAAATCCGATCTTGAAGAAGAAAAACGCCTGCTTTATGTGGGAATGACGAGAGCAAAGAAATATCTTTATCTTACTCACGCAAAAAAGAGATTTATTATGGGAAAAGAATATAAACAGGTAAGAAGCCCGTTTCTAAATAGAATCGAGAAGGAATTGATAGAATTCTCAAAAAGCGAATATAAGAAAAAAAAGGAGAAGGATGATCTACAAATAAGGTTATTTGAGTGAACTACTTATTGTTCCCCATCCATGCTGGAAAATACAAATAAAGTAAAAATTTCTGTTTTGGGTTAATATGAAAATGGGTTTTGTAAAAAAGTGTAACGGAATGGCTCACCTGCCGCCGGTGATGGCAAGACAATTATCTCACCAAGCCGCAAAACTTGCCAAAATGCCTTGCGTACCCACGCCGAAGGCGGTCAGGTGGAGCCGGTGTTAGGCGGCTTTACGTTTCACTGCTAAAGTCTTGATTACTTCTCCAAGGGTTGGCATTGCTTTTCAAAGGTAATTAAATCGGGCTTCCGTACAAAACCCAACCTTTCATTCATCGCCAGCATCGGGATGTTTTTGGCATCATTCTCCGCTATGATCAGGGCATGCCCGGTAGCCTGGGCATACGCTATACCCCGTATTTTCATTGCTAACCCAATTCCCTGGCGCCGATATTGAGATTTGACCCCTGTCAAACCCTGGTAAAGGGAAATACCTTTCACGGACGATAAAACATGACTCAGTCCAATGAATTCTTCCCCCTTTACTGCAACAAAAAATCCCTCCGGAAGGGCAGAAGGTCCTGTAATGGCATACTCGACATACTTTTCAAGTCCCCTGCGCCCCATGCCAGCCGCCAAATCTCCCGGCACAGACAGGCTGATTTCCCAATCCAGATCGTATAGTTTGCGATTCCGCTCAGGGTTTTTTTCCAACTCCGGGAGCGTCTTGATTTCTATGCCGTTGCCTCGAAAACGGTCCTCCAGCCCTGTGAAGCGAGTCAGGTCAAAGGATTGGACATCTAGTTCTGAAGGAACATCTCGGATGACCTCTTGAAAGCCACGCCTTTCTAAAAAACGCATACTTTTGGGGCGGTCCTCGGTTGCAGTAGCTCGCAACGCGAGAGGATCAAAAGGTTGTAACCCGTGCATGATCGTTTCGTAAAGTGTAGACCCAATGCCGCGTCTCTGATACTCGGGGCGCACTCCAATCCAAAGCATGAATTTTTGAGGATGGGCGAACCAAATTGACTGGTTATAAGAACCTATTCCAACAATCTGATCCTTCTCGATGGCGATCCAACGCTGGAACTTGAATTTCGGGTCACGTCGCTTGTCTCCTTCCTCGATTTCCAAACCGGAGGCGTGTCTCTCCGGGTTAAGAGAATTTAGGATTTCGGCAATTCCTTGGTAATGAGCAGATGTTGCCGGAACGATTTCCATTTTGTATCCTTGTTGTGGAAAACAGCTTAAGGCTTTTCGTTGATAATTACCCTTCGAGGAGGCGAAATATATAAATGTGAGTATGATGATATGCAATGCGGATAAAGGTGCTTTTCTCGAATGCTTGTTTTAAATCTTCAGGAGGTCTTTGGGGCCATCCCACACCTTCAATCAATTCTGAGATCCTCTCCCAACAGACATCTAATAATTCGTTTTTATAAAGGATTTCCATTGGACTTCTCTTTGTGCAGCTAACGATTTTTCTCACCTGCTGCGGTTGTTTCCCACTTATCTTTGCTGACTGCTGATAGCTGACCGTTAACAGTGTTCTAAAGAAAGAAGCAAAGAATAGCAGTCAGGTGAAGAATAGGGTTAGGTAATTATGTTATTGTTTATTCATTATTTATAAGACTATCAAATCTTAATATTAAAGATGTGCCTCCCCTAGTTTTTCCTAATTTCATCAAAGGACTAACCATCATTTACATAAATTGTGGCTATTTGTAAAATTGTACCAAGAGCAATAATAATAATACCAACTTTTGCATTTTCACTTTGTTTCAATCGATCTTTAACGGGAGGATAATTTCTATACTTATCAATATTATCTGGTCCACCTCCTAACTGAACAGATGGTTTACCTAATGAAACTGCTGTCTCATCATCAATCATTAATCCCCAAGCTAGAATCAAAGCACCAACAAAACATAGCACAATCGCAATTAATGATAAAAACTTTTTACTTATTAAAAATCTTTTAACTCCAGTCATTGTTTAATTCCTTTTATTACTCCTAACATATATTAGACTGCTTAAAATTTCA
Source organism: Armatimonadota bacterium (assembly GCA_013203665.1). Lineage (GTDB taxonomy): Bacteria > Cloacimonadota > Cloacimonadia > Cloacimonadales > TCS61 > JABMPU01. The sequence goes on along the minus strand of JABMPU010000090.1, from coordinate 8 downwards.
TATACTGC
>JABMPU010000089.1 GCA_013203665.1 Armatimonadota bacterium | reverse complement strand
ACCTTGTTGAATTTAAAATTATATTGTCTTAAGAATTCCTGGCTATCCAAATCCCAGGCAGACGCAAACCAATGAATACTTTTTTCTTTACAATATTTATCAATTTCATCATATTCTTCTTTCTCAAATTCAAGCCCTAATTTTTGTTCCCTGTTTGTTTCTCCCCAGGGACTCTCCCTTGGGCGATCTAAGTCTTCTCTTGAATATACTTTTTCAACATTTCTTTTCTGGAATTTCACGGCATCTGCTCCGGCAAATACAGCACCATCAATTAGCTTTTTAGTAATTTCTAAATCTCCATTGTGGTTGATTCCAATTTCTCCTGTAATAAATACTGACATTTTTGACTCCTTTTGCTTATTATTTTTTTATTATTAAATCAAACAATTCCCTCACGACTCCATTACCACCTTTTGTTTTTAGTGTAGTGCATGCAATTGCTTTTATACTTTCATGGGCATCCACAGGACAACCTGAGTATCCCACAAACTTCATTGCTTCCATGTCGTTGATATCGTTTCCTATATACATAGTATTCTTGGGAGAAACATTATTTTCTTTTAAGAAATACTTCAAATCTAGTAATTTATTATCAGAGCCATATATACAAGGGATATTAAGTTTTTCTGCTCTCTTAAGAACAACGGGATTTTTTTCAGTAGATAAAATTGCTTGCTTAATTCCCATTTTTTTTATTTCAGCAATTGCTAATCCATCAGAACGATTTACATTAACACTTTCATTCCCAAATTGGTCAACAATGACCTTGTTGTTAGTCATTACTCCGTCAAAATCATAGACAATTAATTCAAGCCTATTCAATTTAATTTTCGCCATAATTTTCTAGAAACCAATTGTATGCAAGTCTTAGTCCTTCTTTAAGATGAATTTTAGCATTCCACCCCAACTCTTTTAATCGTGAAACATCCAGAAGTTTTCGAGGAGTACCGTCCGGCATTGTTGTATCATATTTTATTTCTCCACTATATCCTACTGTTTTTGCGATTAACTGAGCCAATTTAGTGATGCTAATTTCAACACCAGTTCCTACATTAAGATGCGTGCAACCAAGATTGTACAGTTTATTAAAGTCGAGATGCATGATAAAAAATATTGCATCTGCAATATCGTCTACATATATGAACTCCCTTAAGGGCTTTCCTGTACCCCAAAGTATCACTTCTTTACTATTATTAATTTTTGCTTCATGAAACTTTCTAATTAAAGCTGGTAATACATGACTTGTCTCCAGATCATAATTATCATTTGGACCATATGAATTAGTTGGCATAATAGAGAAAAACTGTGAACCATATTGTCTAAAATAATTTTCACACATTTTTATACCAGCAATTTTCGCAATTGAATATGGCTCATTAGTTTGTTCTAATTCTCCTTTTAATAGATATTCTTCTTTCAATGGTTGAGATGCCATTTTCGGATAAATACAGCTACTGCCTAAAAACAATAATTTTTTGACTCCATTCAAATAGCTTTGATGAACTATATTGTTTTGAATCATCAGATTTTCATAAATAAACTGAGCCCGTAATGTATTATTTGCATTTATTCCTCCAACTTTAGCTGCCGCATCAATAACATATTCAGGTTTTTCTTTTCTAAAGAAATCTTTAACAGTTTTTTGGTTTATCAGATCATATTTAGGATAAGGAGTAAAAACAAAATTTTTATATCCTTTTGATTTTAGATTTCTCACGATAGCTGAACCGACCATACCTTGATGACCAGCAACGTAAATCTTTGCATTCTTTTCCATTAAAACCTCTTTATAATAGCCACTGATTTTTCTATAATTATTTATTCTTTTTAGTGTAATCAGAGGTTATTTTTTATTTTTTCAAAGTCTGCCGTTACCATTATTTTCACTAGTTCTTCAAACTTCACCTTAGGCTCCCAGCCCAATTCTTTTTTGGCTTTGGAATAATCGCCAATCAGGATATCAACCTCTGTAGGACGGAAATATTTTGGATCAACTTCAACGAGTACTTTTCCAGTCTTGGAGTCAATCCCTTTTTCTTTTACTCCTTTACCGTTCCATTCGATATCAATTACAACATGTTTAAAAGCAAGTTCGGCAAATTCTCTGACAGTATGGGTTTCATTGGTAGCCATTACATAATCATCAGGTTTACCATTCTGAAGCATCATCCACATTCCTTTGCAATATTCTGGAGCATATCCCCAGTCTCGTTTGGCATCCAAATTTCCAAGGTATAATTTTTCTTGTACCCCTTCCCTAATTCTAGCAACAGCTCTAGTAATTTTACGAGTTACAAAGGTTTCACCTCTTCGCGGTGATTCGTGATTAAATAGAATCCCATTGCATGCAAAGAGGTTATATGCTTCACGATAGTTTTTCACAATCCAGAAAGCATATAATTTTGCAACAGAATAAGGAGAACGTGGATAAAAAGTAGTTTTTTCTGTTTGAGGTATTTCCTGTACCTTCCCAAATAATTCGCTTGTGGAAGCTTGATAAAATTTCGTTTTCAATCCTGTTTCTTTAATAGCATCTAAAAACCTTAAGACTCCAACGCCGTCAACTTCAGCAGTATATTCCGGTACTTCAAAGGAGACTTGTACATGAGACTGAGCAGCAAGATTATATATCTCAACGGGTTGCACTTTTTCTAATATTCTATTCAGATTACTACTGTCTGTCATATCCCCATAATGGAGAAACATTTTAACATTCTTATTATGGGGTTCTTTGTAAAGATGGTCTATTCTTTTTGTATTGAAAGTAGATGCTCTTCTGATTATACCGTGAACTGTGTATCCTTTTTCCAACAAAAATTCAACAAGATATGAACCATCTTGGCCGGTTATGCCTGTTATGAGTGCTGTTTTCATTTTATTCTCCCTGTATTCCTGCATAAGGATATTCTTCAGTTAAAAATGGTTGATAAAAAACCTCTCCGTAATATTGTTGTTGCGGAGGTTCAAAATCATTTTTATCGTATATTAATTCTTGGATTTCTGTTTCATTTATAGTATAATAATAATTATTTTCAGCATTAATATCTGTCGGTTGAGGAGATGGCCCCCAAGGTGTTGTTTTCATATTATATATTGAACAATTAAAATTATTATAATGAATTTCAAGAGGAAATATATAACAACGATACGTAACAAATCCATAATTAGTTTCAAAATAATTGCTCCAAATGGTTGAATATGATTGATTTAAATTTAATATAGCCTTCTCACAATTAACAAATTCATTATTATAAACTTGTGGTGATGAATAGTAAGAAATATCAATCCCAATGGTATTTGAGAAAATATAATTATTATATATTTCAGGATTACAATTATCCTTTACTTTCAGCCCATTGTCACAATCAATCACAATACTTTTTTCTATTAATCCATGGTCAACTTGTACAAAATAAATACCTGCATTTCTTTCACTTGTAATTTTTTCACACAACAAATTACTACATAAAGTAGAATCCACATCCGTACAATAAAACCCACAATTACTATTTCTAAAAATCCCGTTTTGCATATGCAGATTATTAACCTGATTTAATAATCCAGTGTTAGCTAAATCAAACTTGCCCCATTCTATTAAATTTTCTTCAACTGATACAATCGGAGATAATTTAAAATTATAATAAAAATTTGTTGAATCAATATTATTTTGTGTTAATGTTTCACCAAATCCATAATTGCTAGTAATCCAAAACATATTGTTTTCTTCACCTTGTGCGAAAAGATTCCCATAAATTACTAAATCATTCGTCGATTCAATGCGGATAATAGCCCCAGGTTGGATTTCTAAAATCGTGTCAGGTGAAAAATTTGTTGAGTTCGCTCCTTCTTCTCCAATAATATAGTGATGGTTGGTCTCAAAAATCCAATCTTCAAAAATATCACCAGAGAGATATTGATCGGGATAAAGAGTAACCTGCTGTGTTAACTCATTATCATTTTTTTCAATTTCAAATTCATAAATATATTTAAATCCAAAACTGTCTTTTAATGCAACAATATTGTACACGCCAACCGGAATTTTCTTAATTAAAAAATCTCCTTCAATATCGGTTTCAGTAAATTTAATAGGAGATTGAAATCGATGATCGAATTCAGTATGCTGATTAATATGAACTCCGATGTGAGGATACTCGTTGTTTATTCTAACAATTGTTGTATCTAGATAAGCAGATTCATAAACGGCGACTATGATTCCTGAATGATCAGTTTGATCTTCTAACTGCGCTGTTCCAAATAAAGATCCCTTTGCAATTTCAGTGGTTTTATTGCAAGTATTAATAAACAATCCTAAAATTACTATAAATAAAAAACTATATCTCATTAATTATTTTCAACTTCATTTTTTCTAAACCAAATATCCATCAGTTTCACAAAGTGCTTTATAATATTTTGCTATCCCTTCCTCAAGTGAATGAAACTTTTTTTTATATCCAACCTTAATTAGATTTGTCAAGTCAGCTTTTGTGAAAGCTTGATATTTTCCTTTTAAGTTCTCAGGAAAAGGTATAAACACAATTTCTGAACCTTTTTTTATAGTTTTAAAAATGTTAGCAATATCTAAAAAACTTCTTTCACTTCCTGAACCACAATTAAAAATTCCATTAGTTTTTTTTTCGAAAAAGAATAAATTTACTTTAATAACATCTTCAATAAAAACAAAATCGCGATAAAAATTCTCGCTACCTTTAAAAAGTTTCAATTTTCCTGAATTACTTACCTGTTTGTAAAAATGAAAAGCTACTGATGCCATTTTTTCTTTATGGTTTTCTTGATATCCATAAACATTGAAATATCTTAATCCCGTTATTTGATAATTGTTTTTTTTTTCTATTAAAATTTTTCTGACATAATTATCAAATAGGTATTTTGAAAATGCATAAATATTTATTGGATATTCGCAATTTTTATCTTCTCTGAATCCATTTTTCCCATTCCCATAAACAGATGCACTTGAAGCATAAATAAAATTAATTCCTTTTTTTATAGAAAAGTTTACAAGCCTTCTTGAATACTCATAATTATTTTTCATCATATATTTCCCATCAGTTTCAGTAGTTGATGTGCATGCTCCTTGATGGAAAATCGTTTTGATGTTATTGAATTTATCTAAATTTTCAACAAAATCATTTTTATCTATAAAATCCGCTATATATAAACTGTTTAAATTTAGATGTTTTGTTGAATTAGATAAATTATCAACTACTAATATATTGGTTAATCCAATGTCATTTAATCCTTTTATTAAATTACTTCCTATGAACCCAGCACCTCCTGTAACAACAATCATTTTACTACTCCAATTTTCCCTTTAAATAAAATCCATTTAATTCAGTTAAATAAACCGGACTGGTTCCCGTCTTACCAACCTTGATTCCAGCCGCATGATTAGCTATAATTGCTGCTTCAGATAAGGTTGCTCCAGTGCTGAGGGCTAAAGCAAGAGACGCAACAACCGTATCTCCTGCACCTGATACATCAAATACATCCTTAGCAACTGTGGAAATGTGAATATATTCTTTACCTTTTTCAAAAACAAACATACCACGTTCACCGGCAGTAAGAACGATATTTGCATTCATTTCCCGAACTAGTTTTTGTCCGGCTTCAATAAAATCTTCTTTGCTTTCTATAAAAATACCGCTCATTTCCTGAGCTTCTTTCTTATTGGGAGTTATCAGAAAAGCCCCCTCATAAAAAGATTTATGAAGAGGCTTGGGGTCTATTATCAATAAAATATTATTCTGCTTGGCATATTGTTTAATTTGTTCAACCAGGTTCTGCGAGATCGTTCCCTTGGCATAATCTGAAATTACTATTGCAGAAATATCTGTAAGATTTTTCAGATTCTTAAATAGAAGAGAATTCTTCTCATTATCGATATAATCTGTTTTTTCATAATCAATCCGTAAAAGTTGCTGATGCTGACCAATTACTCGAATTTTCTGTATTGTTGCTTTAGATTCATCGGTAATAATCCCGCTTGTGTTAATCAAGTAGGAATGAGCGGTGTCTAACAGAATTTCTCTGGCACTATCGCTTCCCACAATTCCCAAGAGATAAGCTTTGCCTGAAAGAGTTGAAACATTAGCAGCAACATTGGCAGCTCCTCCGGGTGCGAAAGTTTCTTTCTTCACATTAACAATAGGGATAGGAGCTTCGGGGGAGATACGTTCTACATCTCCAAAGATATACTTATCGAGAATCAGATCACCGATAACAGCAATTTTCTTGTTTTTAAATTGGTCTAAATACTTTTTGAATTGTTTCATAAATCTTTAGGTAGATACAGATTCGCCCAGAGCCTTACAGTATCTAAACAAAATTAATTTATCATCCGAATCAAGTTCTGCTAAATCATAAATAGCAACTGTAATTCCTGAATGATCGGTTTGACCTTCTAATCGAGCTGTTCCAGATAAAGATCCCTTTGCAATTTCAGTGGTTTTAGAACACGGGGTAATTATCAAAATCATTGAAATAAAAGATAAAGTAAATAATGAAATTAATTGAAGTTTATTCCGAATAGGAAAAGATTTGAAATTTTTCATTATCTTATCTTAACATCAAGAACTAATAACCTTATCGGATTTTAAGTAATTCAAAATAACTCCGGTTGATTCAGAAACATTCAATTTATCTGTTTCAAGTACAATTTCAGGATTTTCAGGTTCTTCATAAGGAGCAGAAATTCCTGTGAATTCCTTTATTATTCCCTTACGAGCTTTTTTATAAAGTCCTTTTGGGTCTCTGTGTTCACAAACTGAAACTGGAGCTTTTACATAAACTTCAATAAATTCTTCTTTTGCAAGAAGAAAGCGTGCTTCATCCCTATCTTTTTTGTAAGGAGAAATGAATGAGGTAATCACAATGCTGCCAGAATCAGCAAATAATTTAGCTACTTCTCCAATTCTTCTGATATTTTCTTCTCTATCTTCCGGTGAAAAGCCCAAATTTCTATTAAGTCCTTGGCGCACATTATCTCCATCCAAAGTGTAAACATGGCAACCCATTTCAAATAAAATTGCTTGAAGCTCAACAGCAATTGTTGATTTTCCTGAACCGGAAAGTCCGGTGAACCAGATAACAATACCTTTATGACCATTTATTTTCTCTCTATCTTGTTTGGAGATACCGGTTTCATGCCAGGTAATGTTTTTGCTCTTGATTGTTTTCTTTTTCTCTCTTTGTTGTTTACTGTAATATTCTATCAAAACATCAGCAACAGGTCTTCTCATAATTCTTTCATCAACAGATTCACCGTCTTGAAGTTTTTTACGTACTTCCTTACCTGAAATAAAAAAAATTTTATAGCCTTTATCTTTATATTCTTTAATTAAGCCTACTCTACCAAGTTCTTCAAAATATGTAGCAAAACCGACTTTTGCAGGTTGTATTAAAAGTTCTCCATTAAGATTATCAAATTTATCATGAGCATCAAAATCACCCCAAACTTGAGTGCCATCATCATATGGTGCATCTGCATGTTGCCTTCCGATAATAATGTCTGTGAATCCATAATTCTGCCTGTAGATTGCATGCATTATGGCTTCTTTGGGTCCTGCGTAAAACATTTTCACATCGAGCCCTATTAATAATAATTGGTAATCTAAATCATAGCCTGCTTTTTCCCAAATTTGTAAATTTCTATCACCATAACCTAAAAGTTTACTTTCTAACAAAGCTTCATAAGTTCTCATTCTTACATTAGCAGGGATATCATCAGATTTTGTTGAGCCGACTAATGGATTGAGAACAGCTCCGGTAAAATAACCTTGTTTAGTAAGTTGTTCAGCAGCATAAACCATTGCATATTCATGAGCTCTATGTAAGGCATTTCTAGTTTGGAAGGCAACAATTCGCTCCCATTTTCGTTCTTTGAATAAAATCCTTGTTTGTACAGGGGAAAGCATATATTTTCCATATTCCGGATGATTAAGTTGTGGAAGTGCCCATATTTTTCCACCCAAAAGATATTCTCGTGAATCATCATTAAAAATACGGGGACCTGGATGATCTTTTCTTTCTGTTCCATAAACTTTTTTATTATAATAATCTTTATCAAAAAAATAAGTATCCGTTATTTCAAGAGTTCCGACAATAATACCTAATTCAGTTTTTACAGCTACTGTTTCTCCAATTTCATATTTTTCTTTATCTTCTTTAGATACTGGGAAAGCAATTGGAATAGTCCAGGCAAACTTTTCTCCACTTCTGATTATCACTTCATCATCTAAAACTTGGTGAAATTCATCTTTGTCCATTGGTCCTTCTAATGGTGAAAGAGAACCATCAGCAATTCTATAAAACATTGAAAGATCTGCATCACTAATTGTGTAAATTTTACTTTTTAATGCCTTTTGAACAAACGTTTCTCTCTCCATTTCCGGAATTATCCGATTGATTAATCCACAACCTCCATGTGGTGATAAGATTACATTTTTCATTAAAGATTTCTCCCTTTTTTTTTATTTAATTTTCATTTAGCAGTATATTTTTTTTTGAAACTAATTTTATTTCATCCATGTTTATAACTCATTAAAATAATGTTATTATAACAGTAACTCTGTCTTTTTTTTACAGTTATTGTTTATCTCATAAATGGTTTGATTTTATATTTTATGCTTTGTAGAAAAACATTAAATAAACAATTAGAGTTACTACCAAGCCAACAAAGATATTCATAAAAACACCTATTTTGAGAAAGTCAGTAAAACGATATCCTCCAGGACTATAAACCATAAGATTTGTTTGATAGCCAATTGGGGTGGCAAAACTTGCAGAAGCAGCAATTGCAAGGGTTATAAATAAAGGTCTTGGATCATAATCCATAATATTTGCTGTTGCTAAAGCAATGGGAAACATAATTGCCGCAGCGGCATTGTTAGTTATTAATTCTGTATAGATACTAGTTATAAAAAAAATACCGCCAATAATACCTAAAGGACCTAAAAAATAAAGAGTTTTAATTATCGAACTTGCTATTATCGAGGCTAAGCCTGAATTTTCCAAAGCTCTACCTATTCCAAATGAAGAGGAAATGATTAATAAAATTCCCCAATCTACTGATTTAAATGCATTATTAGGATTAATTATTCCTATTATAATCATTAATACTGCGACACTGGCGGCGGCTAAAATTATTGGAACAATTCCAAAAGCAGCCAAGAGAACCATAGACACTAAAAGCACTAATGCAATATTGCCTTTCCATTTGGGTTTTGAATAAACTTCGAGACTAGAAGAAACCAAAGAAAAATCCATTGAATTATACCATCTTTTATCAAAACCTTTTTTTGCAAGAATAAACAAAGTATCGCCCTGTTTAAATACAATATCACCAACCTTTTTATTTATGCGGCTTCCACTTCGATGAATAGCTAAGATAATTGCATCATATCTTCCTCGAAAATTGCTGTCTCTAACAGTTTGTCCCAGAAGAGGTGAATTATTTGATATTACAGCTTCATAAGTACTTAATTTATCAGAATCCATATTTTGGGAATCGAATTCTAAATCTTTAACTATATTTAATCCTGGTGTTTTTTGAAGTTCATAGATAGTTTCTGGTAATCCAGTGAAAAAAAGTCTGTCTCCAATAAGAATTTTATCCTCATGGCTAACAGGAGCAATTATTTTATCAAAACGATTTATTTGAAATAAAAATAATCCTTGTAAATGGCGTAAGTTCGCTTTTTCTATAGATTTATTAGCCATTGGATAGTCTTTAGTAACTTTCACTTCCACCACAAATTCACGAGTATTTTCACCCAATTTAACAATCGGTTCTTTCTTACTTGGAAGAATTTTATGACCAATAAGGGCAATAAATAAAATTCCTAGTATAGAAACAGGAAGGCTTACTTTAGTTAGTTCAAAAAAAGAAAATCCATTCAGTCCTCTATCTAAAAGCATTCCATGAACAACGAGATTTGTACTGGTACCAATTAGCGTACAAGTTCCTCCTAAAATAGCAGCATAAGATAAAGGTATTAAATACTTGGAGGAAGGTAAATTTAATCGCTTTGTCCAATTTTTAATAACAGGAATCATGGTAGCTACAACCGGAGTATTATTAAGAAATGCAGAAAAAGCGGCGATTGGAAACATCAACCTGAAATATCTGAAGCAAATCCCTTTATTTTTTCCACCCAAAAGTTTAGAAATCAACTTATCTAATAAGCCTGAACTTTGCATAGAAGCACTTACCACAAAGAGAAAAGCAACTGTAAGCATTCCTTTATTCGAAAATCCAGCAAAGGCTTCATCTACAGAAATAACATTTCCAATTATTAGTGAAAGAAGTGCCGAAAATACAATTATTGCCGGTTTAAAAAGCTCGGTTGCCAATGCTACAGACATCAAAAGAATGACTGTTGCTGTATATAAAATTGGAAATTCCATATTCGCTATAATAGTAATTTTAAAAATACGTTTTGGCTAGTGTCCATATTCCCAAAACTGTAATTAATACTCCGAGAATAATATGCATTTTTTCTCTTTTCAAACTTCTGGTTGTAAAAGCTCCAAATGGAGCAACAAGAACCGAACCAATAACTAAAGCAAGTATAAGTTCCCATTGAAAAATTTTGTGAGAAAACATCTTTGAAAAAAAATCGTTAACCGAAATATTCCAAACAGGTGGTTCAACTTCTTTGATTACTCTTCCGACCATATATGTTAGAAAGGCAACGATACAAATTGGTGCTTCAGCAAAAGTGGTAACTCCAATTGCACTTTTATGACCTTGTCCAGATAATATCTGCCCTGAAGTAATAACAGGGCCAAAACCTCCACCTGATATTCCCTTATTAAAAGCGCTAATAATGCCTACTCCAATAATTTTTCTCCAAGAAAATGTGAAAATTTTATTTCTTAAGGTAATGATACCCATTATTAATACAAGAATACCAATATATGTTTTTAAGATTACCTTGGGTAAATTTATTGATATTAATGCCGCGAAAATTGCAGCAATTATCCCAAATCCTGATATGATAACTGCAATTTTCAAGTCTTTTGATTTTGAGTTAAATTGTACATTTTTAAACCGCTGGTGAAATACTGTAGCCGTAAATCCCCCAAAAGCTTGTGATAACAGAACCGAAGGTATTGCTACCAAAGGATCAAAACCCATAATAATTAGAACTGGTGACAGGATAGTTCCATACCCCATTCCCAATGATGAATCTAAAAATTCGCACAAGAATGCCATCACAATTAACAAAACAAATAAACTTAATGTGATTTCCATCTCTCCTCCCTAATTTTTGAGACGAAAATCTAAGGCATTCAAATATTGTCAACATATTGCATAATTCCTATGTGTTTTGTAGGGTATATTGTATTCTATAATAAATCTTTCAGGGTTGTTTTTTCCAATATTGCTGATACGTAATCCCTTATTTCTTTAAGCAAAGTATGTAATTTCTTGCTTTTTTCAATCGGGCTCTTTTCATAAAAATGAAGACTTGCTGAAATCACAGGTGCTAAAGGTCCATCAATACAGCGAAAAATTTCTGCAAGGGCTATTTGGTCCGGAGATTTTGCAAGTTTGTATCCACCCTTGGGACCTCTAACACTTCTTATATAGCCAGCTTGCTTTAAGAAAATAAGTATCGTTTCTAAGAATTTTGGAGGAATATCATTTTGCCCTGATAATGCTTTCAGTGTTACTAACTTAATATCAAAATTCTTTGCTAAATGAATCAGTGCTAATAAAGCATACTCGCTTTTTCTTGATAATCTCATCTCAACCCTAACTAACCTTTGATAAAAAGGGCTGTATTAGCTTGTAAGATATATCCATTCCCAATTTTATTTCAGGTTTGTTTTCCCCATGGAAATCAGATCCACCCGTAATTAACAGGTTATATTTTTGAGCATAATTCAGATATTGTAATTCCTGTTTTTTCGTATGTTGAGAGTAAAAAACTTCTATTCCCATCAGACCAAAATCCTTTAACTTCCGTATTAAACTATCTAATTCTTCTTCTGCTAATCCTGTTTGATAAGGATGGGCAATAACCGGTATCCCGCCAGCATTGAGTATAATTTCAATGGCATGTTTAGGTTCGAGTCTTTTTTTATCCAAATATAAAGGTTTACCTTTTGCCAGAAATTTATCAAATGCTTCCTGGTATGAAGGAATATATCCCTTTTTTACCATTAGAGATGCAAAATGCGGACGACCGATAATTTCACCTTTTGCCTCTTTAAGAAGCTCCTGCATTGAAATATGAAATCCCTCTTTATCCATATTTTTCAGCATATTATTATTCCGGTTTTTGCGAAAATTCTGCAATTCCTTTAATGTATCTCTCAATTGTTGACTTTGGGAATCAAAATTGTAGCCTATAATATGAAGTGTTTTAGGAAATTCCGCGCTAATCTCCACTCCGTTTATAAAATTTATCTCTGCAGGAATTTGTTCAATATGACCTATTGCATCGATTGTGTCATGATCCGTTATTGAAAGAACTTCGATCCTCAAATTAACAGCATGTTTAATAATTTGATCTGGTGTTAATGTTCCATCCGAAACGGTTGTGTGTGTATGTAAGTCAATTTTCACCTTTTTCCTTTTACCTTTAATCTTTTATCTTTCGCATTATCTCCAGAGTGAGGAGAAAAGTTTTGTAAAGTAAAGGATTATTCTTTATATGTTTATCGAGTTCCATAAGTTAATCTTTTTTCTTTTTTATTTCTGCTTTAGTCTTTAATCTTTAGACTTTTGCCTTTTACCTTTCTCGAACTGACAGTTTGAATTACTTTCATTTTTCTCTTTATTCAGAGAATTATTTTCTCCATTTAAGATATCTTTTGCTACTATTTTAATATATTTTTGAATTTTTTCGATATTCACAGGTTTTATCCATTTAATCAAACTCAATTTTTCAGCAGGGAATTCATAAATAATCCTGGAAATTTCTATTGGATTTACCCAAATGTCCTTCTGATTAGCTTCATTCAAAATCTTCTCCCAGGAAAAAGCATAGGACTCACTTATAAAAATAATATCTGCTATATCTTTCGGTTCATATCTTGAAATGGCACAGATTTTATTAGACAAAATATTTAATGAATTGTCCACTCGGGGAAAAATACTGCAAATTTCAATGCATCCAAAATGAATATTAATATCATTAATAAAATCGATCTTCAGAGAATTTTTCTGATCTTCCACCTGCAACCTGACAAAACTTTTTGATATAGTTACAATTTCATATTTAATTTTTCTGCCGGTTAATTCGTCAAGAATCACCTCTACTTGTTCCTTAAAATTTTTAGCATTATTCACAAAAAAAACCAGATCATCGGAGTATCTATGATCCAGGTAACATCTGCTTAATGCTATACCACCGGTTAGATAGAAATCAACCGGCAGTTTAGAAATTATGGTCAGGATATTATCCTGTATTGGATACAATGTTTTCTGATAATAATTTTCTTGCATATAAATATTGTTTTTTCAGATCCTTCGGAAATATTCGTTTAATAACATCGTCGGAAAGAGCGATCATGATATCTTTTCTGGGAATTATTTTTAGAAGAAGATACCAATTGTAGCTAGTTAATAATCTTGTGTAGAGATTTATCCTGTCCATGCCGCTAATTTTGTTGGTATTACCAAGTAAGAGATCATAAAGAAGAGTCTTATCTATTTTAATATCCCAGCATATTTTTCCTAATAATTCCTGGATTTCCTGTTTAGATAATTCCATTTTACTTAATTTTTATCCCATTAAACAGTGGTTTCACGGCTCCCGGTTTGCAGTGTTTAACAGGGTTAATCCTGTGGAATAAAAAATCAAAGATTTTAATGCGAAGCATTATTCCACAGGGGTGAATATTTTTTCTTTCTCGAACTGGCATTTCGAGTTACTTCTTTTCAGGATAATCCAAAATATGAATTTTATCAGCATGGATTAATAATTTGGAAAAAGTTTTTCCCTCCTTATTCTCCCATTTATTTAATTTAAGATTACCTTCTGCAACGATTGGAGTTCCTTTTTTGCAATATTCTTCAATCTTCTTTGCCTGAGTGCCCCATACTTCAACATCAACATAGGTGACTTCCTGCTGCCATTTTCCATCTTTATCCTGGTAAGGACGATTATT
>JABMPU010000088.1 GCA_013203665.1 Armatimonadota bacterium | reverse complement strand
GTACATAACCAACCTATAGTTACAGTAATTTTGTTGTATAATAACTTTTTTTGGTAGTTATTGTACAACTAGTCAATCTTCCATATCTATACTATCTAAAGGACTCTTGATTTTGTTCATTCCAATAGAAGTTACATGTGTATAAATTTCTGTTGTTTTAGAACTATTATGTCCAAGAATTTTTTGAATGTATCTCAAATCCTCGCCTTGCTCCAGCAGATGAGTTGCGAAGCTGTGGCGTAAACTATGAACAGAAACTATTTTGTCAAGATTCGATTTTTTCAATGAACTATAAAATATTTTCTGAACGCTTTTAATAGAATATTGTTCTTTTTTTAATCCTTTAAACAACCACACTTTTGGTTTGTACTCTCTAAAATACTTCCTCGGTAAACACAATAACTCATTTGAAAAAATGGTAGCCCCAAGGGGAATCGAACCCCTGTTGCCGGAATGAGAATCCGAGGTCCTGACCACTAGACGATAGGGCCATATAAAAAAATATTAAAGAGCGTGTATTTCTGTAAAAATCACACTGTTTAGAATCTGCTTACAAACTATAATAAAGATTCATTTCATAAGGATGCGGTCTATTCCGCACAGCAACCACTTCCTTCATTTTCTCTATTATCCAGGTATCGATAAGTTCCTTGTTGAAAACCTCTCCAGCCAGCAGATAATCATGATCTTCTTTTAACGCTTGTAGGGCTTCTTCGAGTGAGGTTGGAATCGAAAGTAGTTTTTCCTGCCTTTCTTCCGACCATTTGAATACATTATCATCAAACGGTCCATAACCGTTTTCCTTTGTCGGCATTATCTTATTTTTGATACCATCCAATCCCGCCATCAGAAGAGCACTCATTGCCAGGTAGTAATTGCAGGTTCCATCACCTGTACGGAATTCTATGCGTTTCATTTCTTTGCTGGTGGCATATTTGGGAATGCGGATAGCTGCGCTGCGGTTGGCAAGTCCGAAAAATAATTTCACCGGAGCTTCAAAACCCGGAAGTAATCTTTTAAAAGAATTTGTACTCGGGTTTGTGAAAGCAGTCAAAGAACGTCCGTGTTTCAGTATTCCACCGATAAAGTATAGAGCTTCTTCTGAAAGGTCAGCATAATTGCCTTTTTTATAGAAAATATTTTCATCTTTTTCCCTTAGCTGAATGTGAAAATGCATACCATTTCCCGGTTCATCATAAAGAGGTTTAGGCATAAATGTAGCAGTCAGTTCATTTTCCAGAGCACGGTTATGGATGATATCTTTGATATACATCATCTTATCTGTAATTTCGTTAAATTCGATCAATTCGGTTTCAATTTCCTGCTGACCTGAAAGTCCAACTTCATGATGGTGATAACGAACCGGACATTCAATTTGTTCGATCATCTGCACCATTTCTTCACGAATATCAGCATATTTATCAAATGGAACATCGATGTGATATCCTTTTCGGTTAGATACAGCAGTTCCATCGATATCTTCATAACTGCCGGGCAGGTCGTCTTTATTTTCTGCAGAGGTGAATTTGTATCCTGCACTGAATTTTCCATTGTAGATCTCTGCTTCATTGAACAGGTAAAATTCAAATTCCGGGATCCAATATGATTCATCTGCAATTCCGGATTTCTGCATGAATTCCTTGGCTCTCTTTGCCACGCTGCGCGGATCTTTTTTCACACCGGTTCTTGTATCTGCATCACAAATGTAGGAAAGCATTCGCAGAGTAGGATGATATGTGAACGGATCAACCATCGCAGTAGAAGAATCCGGCAGAAGAATCATATCTCCTGATTCAACTGATTTCATGCCTGGAATACTGGAACCATCAAAGGGAATTCCATTTTTTAAAACATATTCCAACCTGCGAACAGGAAATGAAATATGATACCAATTACCGATGAGGTCTGAATACTTCAGGTCAACAGTTTTAATCTTGTTTTCTTCAATGATCTTTTTTACTTTTTCTAAGCACATCTTTATCTCCAGTTATCACGTTCCCAAAGAGGACTTTAGGAACGAGATATGTGATATTTTTATAATGTTATGCCTGTTAATAATTTCAGAAAAAAATTAAGCGGCGGCATAATAATTGAGCCGATGATATTCAACCTGAACACAAAAGAAATTGCCAAGATTATCATCAGCAATTGAGCACCTTGCCGTTCCCGGGCAGTGTACTTGTAATATGCTTCATCACTCAGAAAACCGCCCAAAATTTTTGAACCATCCATCGGAGGAATCGGAATCAGGTTGAATAGACCAAGAGCCAGGTTTATGAGGATCGCATAAATCAGCATTCCTAACCAGAATTGAGTTAAACTGCTGGCATAATGCATAATCTCCGGATTCATTTTTTTAATAAGATTAAAAATAATTGAAAGCAATATTGCAAGGATGAAATTCGCAGCAGGACCTGCAGCAGCAGTGAGAGCAGTATCCTTCTTATAATTTCTAAAATTATAAGGATTTATGGGAACAGGTTTTGCCCAGCCAATGCGAGCAATGAACAACATTATCAATCCAAAGGGATCGATATGAGAAATCGGGTTCAATGTTAATCGTCCAGCTCTTTTTGCCGTATCATCACCCAGCAGAAAAGCCACATATCCATGGCTGAATTCATGCACTGTAAGTGCAATTAATAATATTGGCAACTGTATTATTATTTGTGTTATAAAGCTCATTTTACCTCTATTTCACTACTTTCAGAAATCTTCTTTTTCCAACTTTGATAATGCATTCATTTGATATTTCCTGAAAAATATCTTTTACTTTCTCTCCATCAATACTAACAGCATTCTGTTTAATCATTCTGCGAGCTTCACTTCCTGATGAGCAACTACCACTTTCAAATAGGATTTCGGTTAGCTTAAAAGCTCCATTTTTAATTTTAAATTCCGGCATTTCATCCGGTATTTCTTTCTTGCTGAAAATAAGATTAAATTCTTTCTCCGCTTCCATTGCAGCCTTCTCGCCATGATAAAGTGCTACTATCTCTCGTGCCAATCTCTGTTTGATTTTTTTAGGATTTATTTCATTATTTTTAAGTTGGATAATTATTTTATCAATTTCTTCGGAAGTAAACTTGGTTGCATAATTGAAATAATTGACTATCAGTTCATCCGGAATGGACATGGTTTTACCGTACTTATCTTTTGGAGAATCAAATACTGCAATATAATTATTCAAAGATTTACTCATCTTTTCTTTGCCGTCTGTTCCCATCAATATGGGTGAGAGCACTGCCACCTGCTCGGGCTGCCCAAAATATCGCTGCATATCCCTTCCAGCCAGAATATTGAATTTCTGTTCAGTAGCACCAAGTTCCACGTCAGCTTCGATAGCCACAGAATCGTAACTTTGCAGGATGGGATACATAAGCTCGTGCATTCCCAGAGGAAGCCCGTTTTCAAACCTTTTGCGAAATGTATCGTGAGCCATGAATTGAGCAAGAGTAAATTTTCCCATAAGTTTAATTACATCTTTCATGCTCATATTTCCGAACCATTCGGTTTGCCAGCGTACTTCGGTTTTACTTTTATCTAAAACCGTATAAAGCTGTTCCATATATTTTCCAGCATTTTTCTTAACCTGCTCAGCGGTAAGATGTGGACGGGTTTCATCTTTCCCGGAGGGATCTCCAATTTGTGCTGTAAAGTCTCCAATAATTATTACGCCCGTATGACCAATATCCTGGAAATCACGCATTTTCCTGATTGGAACCAGGTGTCCTATATGAACATCGAATCCGGTGGGATCTATTCCGTATTTGATCCTGAGTGGTTTTCCCGTTTCATCTGACTTTTTAAACTTTTTGATCAATTCATCTTCGGTGATAATTTCTTCCACACCTTTCCGAATTAATTTCATCTCTTTTTCAAATTTCATCTCTTCCTCAAATACTATAGAATTTAAGTGTTCCATAAGCTTTTTTTTGCTTTTTATTGTCAAATCTTTTGCTTTCAAAACGAGATTAATAAAAAAAACCTTAACTTTATTATTATCAATAAGTTAAAATAAAATTTATTCTTTTCTCTATTTATCATCTAAATTCATAATCTTATAAATGATAGATAAATACTACTCGTAAATATAAATTATACCATTTTTTTTCTTATTTTTCTACTCTTGACAAATATAATTTCCATAACATTTTGTCTATGCTTTTTAGGTAAAAGCTTGGTTTATTCACATTATTCGAGATTAGTGTGGATAAGTGTGTTATTAAAAAATATTAAATGTTCGCAACTATTTATTTTTAAATAGATTATATCGCTAATTTGATAAGTTGGATGAATGTGAATAAGTTGTCTTATTTATTGCTAAATAGCCAATTAAGGAATTGAGCATGAATGATTTTGAAAGTATTTGGAATAGAGTTTTAGATACACTGCAAAATAATATCAGCGAGCAAGGATTTAATACCTGGTTCAAAGAAACTTCGCTTGTTGAACAATCTGAAAATCAACTCACTGTAAAGGTGCCTACAAAATTTATTGCAGATTACTTGAATAAAAATTATAGTGGTTTAGTATCTGAAATTTGCTTCAATTTATTCAATAAAAAATATTTCACAAAATTTACTGTGTTCCATCCTAAAATAACAAGAAAAGATGATTTAACACCTTCTTTTTCAAAAGTAATAACTAATTTTCAAACATTGCTGAATCCAAAATATAGTTTCGAAGAATTTGTGATCGGAGCAAATAATAAATTCGCTCATTCAGCTTCTATGGCAGTTGCAGAATCTCCAGGAAACACTTATAATCCTCTCTTTCTTTATGGTGAATCCGGTATGGGTAAAACTCATTTGATGCAGGCAATTGGTAATTTTGTGAGACAGGAATTAGAAAGTAAAAATGTTTTTTATATCTCAACCGAAGAATTTACAAATGAGATGATAAATGCAATACGTAATAATTCGATGCCTGCTTTCAGAAATAAATTCAGAAATTTTGATGTGCTCTTGATAGATGACATTCATTTCTTATCAAAAAAAGAGGGAACACAGGAAGAATTTTTTCATACTTTTAATGCTCTTTATGAGAAGAAAAAACAAATTGTCCTGACCAGTGATCGTCCTCCAAAAGATATTCCGGATTTGGAAAAAAGACTTGTAACCAGATTTGAGTGGGGACTTTTGGCAGATTTGAAAAGCCCTGATTTTGAAACGAGAGTTGCCATCCTGAAGAAAAAAGCAGAAGCAGAAGACATCAGTTTAAGTGATGATGTAATGGATTTTATTGCAGAACATATTTATAGTAATGTGCGAGCTTTAGAAGGTTCCCTAATACGAATTTTAGCGTATGCATCCTACAATAATATCGATACTGAAAACATTACAGTTGATATTGCCAGTGAAATACTGATAGATATGATTTCAGATAAAATCAGAGATGTGAACCTTGAAAAAATTATGCAGAAAGTATGTGAAGCTTACAATATAACTCCAGCGATGATTTTTGATAAAACACGCAAAAGTAATATTTCCTTCCCTCGCCAGATTGCAATGTATCTTTCCAACCTGTTAATTACACAGTTATCCCTCAAAGAAATAGCACAGTATTACAAAAGAAAAGATCATACTACAGTTTTGCACGCCAAAAAAACAATCGAAGAAAAATTTAAAAAAGATAATGGACTCAGAATTCAAATTGAAAAATTAATTAAGGAAATAAAAAGATAGTTGCTCACATATGCACACGATATTATGTTAATAAATGTAAATAAATTAAATTCGAAAAAAAGGAAAATTATTTTTGTGGATAACTCGGAACTTATAAAAATTTATAAACAAGTTATCAACTAAAATTAGAAATGGTTAATTTAATTGGAAATAATGAAATATGAACAAAGTTTTGAGTTTATCCTCATATTCACAACTCCTACTAAAACTACTAATTTCTTAAATATAAAATAAGGAGATTTAATGTATAGAATTTCAAAGGCAATGATATTTATCCTGATATTTATTTTGATAATTATGGGATGTACTCAAAAGAAAAATACCGTTGGAGTACCGGATGTAGATAATGAACCAATAGAGATGATTATTTCAGATACAACCTGTTTTGGAAATTTTTATAGTTTTGAAGATAGTTGCAGAAATTATATTGGTAATTCAAAACTGGTTGTAGGAACATATGAAAACAATGAAGCAAAAAGTTTAATAAAATTCACAAGTTTACCGGATACAGTTTATCAATTTGATTCGGAAAATATAACTCTAACATTATGGCTGGAAAATTCATTGAACTTTGAAAGTTTAGAGTTTGGAAAGCTTAAACAGGAATGGATAGAATCTTACGTTACCTGGAAAGCTGCTACAGATTCCACAGATTGGGAAGATGAATTCTTTGAAAGCCTGGATTTCACGTTTGATGTAGAGCAAACCGACAGTCTGAATATCGAAATTCCAATTGAAAAATTTTATTCAGAAGTCAGCAGGTCATATTTTGTGATCGATTCTCTTATTTATGATTTTGGCTTAATTATTTATTCCGGCAGTTCGGACGATGAAAATCGTTTTATAGAAATTAAATCAAGAGAGTCCGGAACAGGTTCATTACTTAGTTTTGATTATACTCCAGCAGAAGGTGATACTAGCAGAACTTTTTCTAATACTGCAACTTATGATACATTTATGTATCTGAAAAAAGATGGAACAAACGAAGATTTTTTAACTTTTGAAAATGAATTGATTATTTCCAATATTCAACCAATAAAAATGTATTTGAATTTTAATATTTCAGATTCTGTTTTTATAAATGCTGATAGCTCCGGAATTGAGATTCCTTATGATTACACAATGATGACCATAAACAAAGCTGAACTTATTTTAAGCGTAAAAGATTCTACGGAATTTACATATCCATTGGAAACGAGTTTTACTTTATTTCCGTATCTTGTAACCAACGAGGAGCCGCAAGTTCCTTTTTCTTATGATGAAGATTATGAATATATTTATGGCACAATTAATTCATCCGGAAGTTCTTCTGATTCAGTATTTGTTATTGATATCACCAAAATAGTTCAGGGAATCACTTCAGGAGAAAATGAAAATAATGGTATTCTTATAAAATCAACCAAAGAAAACAAGGATTTCAGTTTCATAGATTTTGGTACTAAATTCGATGAGGGGAAAGAGCCTAAATTAAGAATAATTTATACTCCACCAATTTTTGAGGATTAAATTTTATTTTGCGAGGTTAAAATGAAGGTAATAACATTTTTAATATTTTTTATTATGATATTTTCGTGTGCAAAAAAGGAAGAAAAAATTATTGCACAGGTAGATAATAACAAGCTTCTTTTGGAAGATTTTGAATGCAACTTCCAGGAAAATGATTGGAAAAATATGAAGATTGAAGAAAAGCAGGAATATATTCAGGATTGGATTCAATTGACTTTATTATCTCAGGAAGCAGATAAATTAAAAATATCGGAAATTCCGGAGATCAAATCTAAAATAAAATCTGCTGAAATGAATATCAAATCCAATGCTCTGATTGCTCAAAGATTTTCAGATTTAATGGTTTCTGAAGACGAGCTTTTTAATTATTATAAGCTTCATAAAAGTAAATTTCTGAAGAAATCTGAAGAATATAGATTACAGAGAATTCTTATAACAGATGAATCTAAACTCGATATGATCAGGGACGAAATAAAGGATACTTCTTTTGATGAAGCAGCAAAAAAATATTCCGAAGAAGATATTGGAAGAACCGGTGGTTTTGTAGGATTTATATCCAAAAAAAATGCAAGAGAAGTTATTTGGAATACGATAATTCATTTAATAAAAGGCAGATATAAAACTGTTCAAATTGGTAATGCCTTTCATATTGTTCGTTATACTCAAACTCGATTGATGGCAGTGGAAAAGAATTTTTCTGAAGTTAAAGAAGAAATCAGAGAAATTGTTATTCAAAATAAAAAAGAAGAAATTTTCGAGAATTTAGTGGAAGATTTAAAAATGAATGCAGATATAATTGTAAATTATGAATATATAAAAGAGTGATAGAACACGGATGACACGGATTGAATGGATAATCACGGATAATAATTTAACACTGAAAACACCGAAGACACTGAAAATTTAATATTTAGTATTGAATATTATCTCTACATTCTTTATGCTTTCCGCGGTTTAATAAAATAAAAAAAGTTTGTTATTATTAGTTTTGCCTGCCACGCCGAAGCGTAGCGAAGGTGGGTTCGTTGCTAAAAAAAAATAAAAGAGTAATATGGAGAAAAGATGAAAAGAGTTTTTCTGATACTGATTTTGATGGGTTGCATTATATTTATTTATGCTGAGGTTGTGGATAAAATCGTGGCAAAAGTTGGAAGGGATATAATTTTACGAAGCGATCTGGATATGCGAATTCAGCAACTTGAAACTGCTGGAATTCTTACCCAAGATATTAGCGAATACGATATTCTTAATCAAATGATTGAAGCTAAAATAATTATTCAAAAGGCAAAACAAGAGGAATTTGAAATTGATGAATATGAAGCACGAAATACTGCAGATAAAGAGATAAAAAGAATTTCTGCACAGTTTCCATCAGAAATTGAATTCAAAAAAGAACTAAAAAAACAAGGATTATCTATTCTTGATCTAAAAGATTATTACGTTCAGATGATAATAGAACAACGTTTAAAAGAAAAAATAATTCAATCGGAAATAAAGCAGAAAATTCATATCACTGAAGGTGAAATTGAGGATTATTATAATCAGCACAGCGATGAAATTCCAGCACGACCGGCAATGGACCAAATCGGTATGATAATGATAACTATCAAACCGAGTGAAGAAACAAAAGAGAAGGCTTTGATCGAGATTAATAAGATAAAGAACAGGCTGGATGATGGCGAGGATTTTGCTGAACTTGCCAAAACAGAAAGTGATTGTCCTTCAGCAGGTGCTGGTGGAGATTTAGGTTTCTTTGGCAAAGGTATGATGGTGAAACCATTTGAAGAAGTAGCTTTTTCTTTGCAATTGGGAGAGATCAGTGAAGTTGTGGAAACAGGTTTTGGTTTTCATATCATAAAATTAGAAGAAAAAGAAGGTGATGAAATCAGGGTTCGTCATATTCTTAAGAAAATAGAGATAAATGAAGATGATATATTTTCAGCAGAAAATTTGATGAATAATATCCTGGAAAAACTAAATAGCGGAGAAGATTTTGCCAACCTGGCAACAGAATATTCCGAAGATGATTCATCTGCTGCAAATGAGGGCATAATAGGAGAATTTACCAAAGAAGAATATCCTGAAATGTTCAAAGAATATTTGGAAAATTTAGATTATGGAAAATATACATCTGTGATAAGAGAAGGTGATGTTTTCTATATTTTTACAAAAATAAAAGAAGTAGAGGAAAGATCGTTTTATTTTGATGAGATATATGAAAATCTGAAAGAATTTGTTACTTCCAAAAAAGAGACAGAACTTTATGAAAACTGGATGAAAGAACTGATGAAGGAAACTTATGTTGAAATTTTTCTGGATGAATGAGAAAAGCAACTCATCCTGCTGTCCTTCTCTTTTTGATGATAATACGAAAGATATTCCAAAGAGAAGGAACATAAGAAAAGCAAGAAGAAATAAAAGAAAAAAATATTTTTTTCTTTAGTTCCCTCTCTTTCTTGTCGCTGCGTTAGACGGAACAAGAGAGGATTAGGGTGAGTTAGAAAATATTTAAAAATAAGAAATGAATGAAATAGTATGAAAAAATTATCGATTTATATTTCAACGCTTTTAGGGATCGGATATTTTCCGATTGCCCCTGGAACTGCAGGTTCTGCTGTTGCTGCAATTGTCTATTTTCTTTTGCCGGATATCTGGTCTATCGGACTCCAAAATAATTTAATAGTTCTTTTCTGTTTGATAGTTCTGAGTTTGATTTCAATAATATTTATTTCTAAAGCAGAAGATGAATTGGGACATGACAGCGGCAAGATAATATTAGATGAATTTTTTGGATACTTTTTTGCAGTTTGGTATCTTCCCAAAAATATGTATATTATAATCGGAGCTTTTTTCCTGTTCCGCCTGTTTGATATAATTAAGCCCGAACCTGCAAATATGTTACAAAAACTTCACAAAGGCTGGGGAGTGCTGGCAGATGATGTGATGGCTGGAATTTATGCGAATATTTGTTTACAGATTATTGTGAGAATTTTTCCACTTGTTGTGGTTAGATAGAATATTGTAAAAAAAAGGAGAGATAAAAAATGTTATATTATGTTTTAATGCAGGCAGGAACAGAGACTGCCACGCAACCCAAACCAAATATGTTGGCTCAGTTTTTCCCGTTTATTCTTATGTTTGCGATTCTTTATTTTTTGATAATCCGTCCGCAAAAGAAAAAACAGAAAGACCATCAAAATATGATCGATAATGTCAAAGTTCATGATACAGTGATAACAAATGGCGGAATTATCGGGAAAGTGGTGAACATAAAAAAAGAAAAGAATATTGTGGTTGTAAGAGTAGATGAGACAACCAATACAAAAATCGAATTTCAGAGAAATGCTATTGTAGGAATTATCAAAGATGAAAAAAAGGGGCAAATTACTTCCAGTTAGGATAATTGGAGATAAAATTCTTCGGCAAGTTGCAAAACCTGTAACTGAGATAACCGATGAAATAAGACAATTAATTGCAGACCTCAAAATAACTTTATATGAGAAAGATGGAGTCGGATTGGCAGCTCCACAGGTTGGGAGATCATTAAGAATAATTATATCCGATCCTTATTGGTATAGAGATAATCGTAAAAATCCACGCGTTCTTATAAATCCGAAATTTCTCGAATTTGAGGGTGAAACAACGTCTGAAGAAGGATGTCTTAGTATTCCCAGAATATTTGAAAAAGTAATTCGTGCAGAGCGGGTTGTGATCGAAGCATTGGATGAAAATGGAGAATTAAGACAATATTCTGCAGACGGTTTGTTCGCAACTTCATTACAACATGAATACGACCATTTGGAAGGAATTTTGTTTGTTGATAGAGTTCCCAAATTAAAGAAAGTATTTTTAAAAAGGAAGATCAGGGAATTGGAAAGTACAACCGATGAAAACGGAATAAATCTGAGAAATGAAAAGCTCAATTAAGCATATATTTTGGAACTAACGCAGAATAAGATGGAATTGAAGAATATTGTTTTTATGGGAACTCCCAGTTTTGCTGTTCCTTGTTTAGAGCTTCTTTCATTCACAAAATTTAAACCTGTTTTATGCATCACACAACCGGATAAACCAAAAGGACGGAACAGGAAACTTTCTCCTCCGCAGATAAAAGTAAAAGCTGAAGAATTGAATATTCCTCTAATTCAACCGGAAGATGTAAATGATTCCGAAGTTATTAATTATCTGAACGACATAAAACCTGATATTATTATTGCTGTAGCTTACGGAGGTTTTCTAAAGAAAGAAATAAGGAAACTTCCCGGGTTTGGATGTATAAATCTTCATCCTTCTTTACTTCCCAAATACAGAGGTTCATCTCCCATAAGTTATGCGCTTTTTAATGATGAAAAAGTTACAGGAAACACAGTTATTAAGATTGTTGCTAAAATGGATGCAGGTCCGATTCTATTTCAAAGAGAAGTTAAAATAAAAGAAAATGAATGTTATACAGAGCTTTATAAAAGACTTTCAAAAGAGGGCGCTGAAGATATTCTGCAAGTTCTGGAAAGATTTGAAAAAGGTGAAATAAAGCAGAAAAAACAAGATGAGAATAAAGCAACATTAACTCAAAAAATAATGAAGGAAGACCTGATTATTGATTGGCATAATCCGGCCAAAAGCATTCACAGCAAAGTTCGCGGATTGGCAGAAAAACCAGGAGCAGTTGCTTCTATTAGTGGTAAAAGAATCAAAATAATCGAAACTGAGATTCTTAAAACTAAGACTGAAAATAGACCCGGAACAATAAAGGAACTCATAAAAAATATTGGTCTGGTTGTGGCAACAATGGATTATGATATTTTAATAAAAAGAGTACAGCCGGCAGGAAAAAAGATAATGAATTCGTTTGCTTTTAATCTTGGCGCCAGATTGGGAATTGGAGATAAATTCGAAAATGGATTTTGAAATTAACACAAAGGGAAAAAATCTTTTTTTGGGTTTAGCCACAGTTACATTACTTTTGATGATGGTTATTACGACTCTTTTATGGTGGTTTGTATCTCCCCGTCTGCATGAAATCAATAAACTTCTGGCAGAAATTTCTTTAACAGCACTTCGCATTTTTTACATTGTCCTGATTTTAGGAACAGTTCTGGTTTATCTTACCTGTTTTTTAGAAAAGTATTTTCTGATTGCACGTTTTGCGGTTGTAGCTTTCAATCGAGTTCTTTTTCCTGTAACAATCTTTTTTGGAAGGATCATCGGAATTTCAAAAGATAAACTCCGCGAATCTTATGTTCATGTGAATAATGCTCTGATGAAAACAATAAATAAGAAGTTCAAAGCGAAAGAAATATTTATTCTTCTTCCCCATTGTTTGCAAAGTACGGAATGTGATTTAAGGATTACGGTTGATATTAATAATTGTGCAGGTTGCGGGAAATGCAATATTTCCGAATTGATAAAACTCGCCAAAAGGTATAATGTGAAAATTGCCATTGCTACAGGCGGAACTCTTGCCCGAAGAATAATTATCAAGCATAAACCAAAATTTATCATTGCTGTTGCTTGCCAGCGAGATTTGGTGGATGGTTTGCAGGATGTATTTCCTATTCCGGTTTATGGTGTTCTTAATGAGCGACCTGAAGGACCTTGTATCAATACAATTGTGGATATAACAAAAATTGAAACTGCATTAAAAAATATAATATCAGATAAAAAGTAATAATGAAAAAAAAGAAGGATAAAAAAAAATTCATAAGAAAGAATATAAAGATAACAAATCTTGAAATTAATGACCTGGAAAGATTTGAAGAAGAAGAAATAATCGAGGAAAAAAGAGCTGAGAAAAAAAGTATTGAGAAGGGAGCAATTAGCCAAAAATCAGGATTAAAACTTAAAAGAGGTAGAATCTTAGAAATAAAAACCAATTACAAATGCAATGTTCAAATAGGAAAGTTACAAATGATATGTCAATTGAGCGGAAGGCTAAAACAGGTAAATTTTGAGTCGCGCTCACTTGTGGCGGTAGGCGATTATGTGTGGGTGGATTTTTCTAATGTTGACTTAAACGAAGCTCCCCGGATAGAAGAAATCTTGCCACGAAAAAATGCTCTTTCCAGGTATTTTGAGGAAAATTTTCAAAGAAAAATAATAATTGCAGCGAATATAGACCAGGTTATTATTATCACATCAGTTCATGAACCGGATTTGAAATTTGGTTTGATAGATAGATATATCTGTGCTGCGGAAGTTTTTGAGATTGTTCCGATAATTTGCATCAATAAAATTGATTTGGCAGATGAGATTGAAGAAGTGAGAAAGAAATGTGAGTTCTATTCAGAGAATGGGTATAAGATTATTTTTACATCTGCAAAAACAGGTGAAGGAATTGATGAGTTGAAGAATGTTTTAAAAAACAAAGAAACAGTTTTTTCAGGTCACTCCGGAACCGGCAAATCGACTTTGATAAATTTATTGCAGCCGGGCTTAAATTTGAAGGTTTCAGAAATAAGCGATTCTACTCGCAAAGGAATTCACACAACAACTAACAGTAGGCTGATTGCCTGGGATTTTGGCGGTTACCTAGTTGATACTCCGGGAATAAGAACTTTTGGTTTGAATCGGGAAAATCAAACGAAATTAGCAAGATTATTTCCCGGATTTTCCAAAATATATTCAGATTGTAAATATCCGAATTGTACACATACACACGAAACGATCTGTGCAGTGAAGGAAGCAGTTGGAAATGGTTCAATACCACAAAAAAGATATGAATCATACCTGCGAATTTATGATTCGTTAAGCTAATTTCAGGGAAAAAAATGAAAAATTTCGGCATTTATTTCAATCCACTTTACCTAGAAAAACAGGAAGTTTTTGATCTTTTAAAAAATCTAAATGAAAAAAAGGATTTGATTTTCTATAAATTTGAAGAGCAAAAAAAGATATTACCGGAATTCATCCAATATTATGATGATTCCTCAGATGGAAAGCTGGATTGCATCCTTGTATTTGGAGGTGATGGAACAATTCTACGGGCAATAGATTTTTCGTTGAAATTTGGCGCTCCGCTTTTAGGAATCAATCTTGGAAAATTGGGGTTTTTATCAGAGAGCAGCCTGCGGGAATTGGAGAAATCGATTGATGAACTGAAGAAAAACAAATTTAAAATATTAGCGAGAATGCTTCTGAAAGTGGTTCTCAAGAGGAATAAGAAAGTTCTTTATTCAGATTTAGCTCTCAACGATGCTGTTATTTATAAAGGACAGAATCCGAGATTGATTGATATCAGTTTTTCCAGTAATCGCAGGTTTGTAGTAGAAACGCGTTGTGACGGCATTGTTGTTTCCACGCCAACAGGTTCCACTGCCTATTCGCTTTCAGCAGGCGGACCGATTTTATCACCTGTTATGGAAGCGATCGTGGTAGCTCCTTTAAATCCTCATATATTAAGTATTCGACCAATGGTGTTTTCATCAAAGGATATTATTACTTTGAAAGTTAAGGATATTTATAATGAAAGTTTTTTGCAACTTGACGGTCTGAACAAATATAGAGTTTTAAAAGATGATGAAATTATCGTTACACAAGCTTCTCAAAAAGTTGATTTCATAAAGCTTTCCAACAAAACATTTTACCAGATTTTGAGAAAGAAACTTCATATGGGAAAGCGATGATAACAAATCTAAATATAAAGAATTTTGTAATAGTAAAAGAGCTTGAACTCAAATTTGAGGAAGGATTGCAAATTCTTACCGGAGAAACCGGTACAGGAAAATCTATCATTGTCGGTGCTATCAATGTAATATTTGGTGGGGCAATTCATGCTGGTATGCTTTATGATGAAACTAAACCGGCCTTATTAGAAGTAACTTTTAACGTTGATAAAAGCAACATAAAATTTTTTGAACTGCTTTCTAAACACGGAGTGGATTTCTCGGAAAATGAAGTTTTTTTTCTTCGTGAAATTTTTACAAATCTACGCGGGAAAAGCTTTTTAAATGGAAGAAGAATTTCAAATTCTATAGTTAAAGAGTTTCGGGAAGTACTCTTGGATTTCCATAGTCAGCGAGACCAGCAAAAGCTTTTTAACGAAAATATTCAATTGGAAGTTTTAGATAAATTTGGAAATTTAGTGTCCCAAAGAGATGAGTTCGAACAAAACTTTAAGGAACTCCAATCCAAAATAAAAGAACTGGAAAAATTGCAGGAACAGGAAAAAACTGCTCAGGAAAGAGTAAAACTATATGAGTACCAGATAGGAGAATTTGAAGAAATAAATTTGAAAATTGGAGAAGATGAAAAACTACAAAATGAACTGAATTTTTTGAATCATGCTGAGGAAATTTTGAATCATTCTTCTTTGTTGGAGCAGGAAATTTATGAAAAAGAGAATTCAGTTTATGATATTATCAATTCTTTTATTCATAAGCTTTCAAATTTTAAGGATGATAATTCTCATATAAAAAAAGCGATTACTTCCCTGAGAGAATCTCTGGGAGATCTTGATGACACGATTTCGGAAATCAGGCAAATTCAGAACAGCATAAATCTTGATAGTTTACGTCAGGAAGAAGTGGAAGAAAAACTGAATACTATCAATTCAATCAAAGCTAAATACAAAAAAAATGTTCCGGAAATATTGGATTATTGTTCCAAAATAAAAGGTGAAATTTCTTCATTCACTTCCGTTAAAAATAAAATTATAAAAATTAATCAAGAGATTGATAAAGACTCTAAAGAGATTTGGAAAAAGGCAAATCTTTTAACGAAAAAAAGAAAAGAAGCAGCTAAAATCTTAGAAGATGAAATTCAGACAAATATTCACAAACTTGCTATTCCAGACGCTAGAATAAAGATAAGATTTGACAAAGAAATCATAGAAAAAAAAATTAATAATGAATTGTACGGATTAACATATTCCGGTCAGGATAAAATCGAGATCTTTTTTTCTGCGAATATTGGTGTGAAGATGCAGCCCTTTAAGTATGCTGCATCCGGAGGTGAGCTTTCCAGGTTTCTTCTGACTATAAAGAAGATTTTGTCTGATAAACTGGAAAAGAAAACGATTATTTTTGATGAGATTGACATTGGATTAGGAGGTAAAACAGCAGAATTATTAGGAGAGTTCATCTTTAATATCAGCAAGTTTCACCAAGTGATTTGCATAACTCATCTTCCGCAAATTGCATCTTATGCAAAAGATCATTTTTTGATTGATAAAAAAAGCGGAATGAATTTAACGGAAGTTGAAATTAAAAAAATTGATAAAACCGAGAGAAAACAGGAAATCGCCCGGATGTTAGCGGGTTCTAAAACAGAGTTGGCATTAAAACACGCAGCAGAAATATTAAGTTTAAAAAGGAAATAAATTTAGACGCAGATTAACGCAGATTTAATATGATGAAATAAAAATTTCAGAGTGTATCAGCGTCAGAAATAACAGTATCAAAAAAAATAAGGAGAATATAAATGGTAAGATTGAGGAGCAACACAAAATATTTTATTATTGGAATAATGTTTATAGTTTCGATTTTTATTGGCTTGGAGAGATCAAGATTTTTGAAAAGCTTCAGACAAACTGCACCGTCAATAAATCTATCGGACTTTCAAAAAACCTATGATAAGGCTTCTAATTCAAAGAAGATAAAAATGGTTTTTAATGTTGAAGAAATAAGTGCTCCTGTTTCAGAATTGAATGGAATTTTATCAGAATATAATATTTTTACCAAAAATTCTGATTCAAAATCCAATTACACAGTTTCTATCCTGGAATTTCCGGATTCGTTATTTACCGATGTTATGTCGGATTTGAGAGAAATCAAAGGTTTAACAGAAGAGAAAGTTAAAACTCCGGAAGATGTTTCTTTCGATATTGATATCGAAGAACATCTTAATAATAAAGTAATTGTAAGAGAGCGAATAAAAGAGAGTTTAAAGAATCCTCGCTTGAATCAGGACAGTATTGAGAGATTGAGATTTTCGCTTAACAGCGTGCAAACATCCATTGATAGTTTAAATAATCGAAAAACTATTCAGGAAAGGAACAGAACTTTCAATTTGCTGTTTTTAACGATATTACAAAAAAGCGGCAGAACATATACTGCCATGAGAATTGCTAAAAGTTTTGGTATTTTTCTCGGATATTTTTTAATTTATATGGTTGCTTTTACTATATTTCTTTTTTTTCTTTTCTTTATGATGGATTTTATTTTAAAACTTATGACTAAGTTGGGACTTCGGACAGCAAGAGGGACTTCAAAGGGTTACAATTATAGTTATGGTTCATACGGAAGAAAAGTGAAAAGGGTGTATAAAGGGAAGAAGGAAAAAGAAACAGAAAAGAAAGAGTAAGATTATAGGAGGTCAATTATGGAACCGTGGATGATTTGGGTTGGCATCGGTGTGATTTGCATGATAATTGAGATATTTACTCCAGGCTTCTTATTTATGAGTTTTGGAATTGGAGCAATTCTGACCGGACTGGTTTCTATTTTAGTTAGAGGGACAGCTATTCAGATATTGGTCTTTGCTGTGATTACATTTATTTTATTTTTGTTTTTAAGAAAATTCAGCAAAAAATTGATTTCCGATTCGAGCGAAGAAACAAATATTTTTGCTTTAATAGGAAAAACAGGAATGGTTGTGAAGGAGATTCCCGAAGATGGTAAAGGATATGTTAAAGTTGGTAGTGAGGAGTGGTCTGCTATTGCTGAGAATGGAAAGAACATCAAAGATGGGCAGAAAATTTTAATTAATTCCGTTGAAGGCAACAAATTAATCGTTAAAATTAAAGAATCCGAGAAGGAGGAAGAATGACAGTAATAATTGTAATTTTAGCAGTTTTTGTATTAATTCTCATTTCTAAGGGATTGGTTGTTGTAAAACAGGCACAGGTTATCATCATCGAAAGATTGGGGAAATACAACAGAACTCTTGAAAGTGGGCTTCATATTATTTGGCCAATAGTAGATAAATCCCGCCAGATAAACTGGAGGTATGTTAAAACAGATTTCAAGGGCAACAAGTTTGTGCAGATAAAAACTGAAAGAAGGATCGATCTGCGAGAAACCGTGTATGATTTTCCTCGCCAGAACGTGATTACAAGCGATAATGTAACAATTGAGATCGACGCACTTCTCTATTTTCAGGTTACAGACCCGGTAAAAGCTACCTACGAAATCAACAACCTGCCAAATGCAATCGAGAAACTAACTCAAACCACTTTACGTAATGTTATCGGGGAATTGGAGTTGGACAAAACCTTGACTTCACGAGATACGATTAATACCAAACTTCGTGAAATATTAGATGATGCAACCGATAAATGGGGAGTAAAAGTTAATCGCGTGGAATTACAGGATATCAATCCTCCTAAAGAAATCAAAGTTGCCATGGAAAAACAGATGCGGGCCGAACGCGATAGACGAGCTATAATTCTGGAAGCGGAAGGTGAGAAGAGATCAAAGATTCTGATGGCAGAAGGCGATAAAGAAGCGAAAATTGCCAGAGCAGAAGGAGAAGCTAAAGCAAAAATACTTGTTGCGGAAGCAGAAGCTACAGCAATTAAAAAGATTGCAGAATCTGTGGAAGCAACAGGAACAGATCCAGCTCAGTACCTGCTTGCCGTTAAGTACATCAAAGCATTTAATGAAATCGTCCAAAAAGATGATAAGACTGTTGTAATCCCTTATGAGGCAACAGCAATGCTGGGTTCAATCAAAGCATTGGAGAAAGTTTTTAAAAGTTAGAAAACAAAGAAATTATTTTTTCCAAAGCATTTTTGTGTCTTTATATTATTTAAAATAAAGAGTTCTGTATAATTAGAGTCTATCCGTAAACTATGATTTCTGAATTTCTAACTCCCCTAACCCCTCTTTGCAAAAGAGGGGAAACATTAGACAGACCCTAATTAAAAAAATAGTTGATTTCTAACAATATACGAGAGCAATAATCACAGGTTAAATCTTAGGAGAGATAAAATGAGTAAAATTATCAAAGTAAAAGCAAGGGAAATTTTAAATTCGCGTGGTTTCCCAACAGTAGAAGCAGAAGTACATCTCGACTCAGGAATTATTGGAAGAGATGCTGTACCCAGTGGAGCCTCTACAGGAGAATATGAAGCATTAGAAATCACTGACGGTGATAAAAAAAGGTATAGTGGACGAGGTGTTCTGAATGCAGTTAAAAACGTGAATGATATAATTGCTTCTCACCTGATTGGATTTGATGCAATCGATCAGGCATTGGTTGATAAAACAATGATAAAGCTGGATGGCACTTCCAATAAAAAACAATTAGGTTCAAATGCTATTCTGGCGGTTTCCCTGGCTTGTGCAAGAGCTGCTTCAGAAGATCTAAAAATTCCTTTATACAGGTATCTTGGCGGCACGAATTCAAGGATTCTACCGGTTCCACAAGCAAATATCATAAATGGCGGAAAACATGCAAATAACGACGTTGACCTTCAGGAATTTATGATAATGCCTGTTGGTGCAAGAAATTTCAAAGAGGCACTTCGCATGATTGCAGAAACTTTCCATACATTAGGCGGACTTCTTAAAAAAAGAGGTTATGCAACCGCTGTTGGTGATGAAGGCGGTTATGCTCCAAACTTGAAATCGAGCGAAGAAGCATTGAAGATAATTATGGAAGCGATTGAAGTATCAGGATTCCAAGCAGGAGAAGATATTTACATAGCTCTTGATCCTGCTGCCTCTACTTTTTATAAGGATGGAAAGTACCATTTAAAGGCGCAAAATGTCTCTTTATCTTCCGCAGAGATGGTGGATTTTTATGTCGATCTGGTAAATAGATATCCGATTATTTCGATTGAAGATGGAATGGATGAAAATGACTGGGAAGGCTGGAAACTTCTTACGGAGAAAATAGGCAGGGATGTCCAGATTGTTGGCGATGATTTATTCGTTACAAATGTGAAAAGATTAAAAAGAGGAATTGAGGAGAGGTCAGCAAATTCGATCTTAATTAAACTCAACCAAATTGGTACTCTTTCCGAAACATTGGATACGATAGAGATGGCAAAAACTGCCAAATTCACTTCAGTGATTTCTCATCGCAGCGGTGAAACCAGTGATTCATTTATTGCAGATTTATCTGTTGCAGTTAATTCCGGTCAAATAAAAACCGGTTCGATCTGCCGTCAGGAAAGAATAACAAAGTATAACCAACTTTTACGAATCGAGGAAGAATTGGGTGAAACAGCAAGATTTTTCGGGAAAGATATTTTCTTTAATCTAAAAGAATTCAGGAACTTTTCCTGATTTCTATTCTTCAAAAAACATCGATTTTGGAGGAAGCGATGAAAAAAGCAATCTTAATAATTATTCCAATAATAATGTTATTTGGATGTTCCACAGAAGGTGATCTGAAAATCATAAACAAAACAAACCATAATATCTATTTTACTATTAAAGGAACAGATTATGTTCTGGAAGGAGATTCAGATACGACCTATCCATCCAAAACAGTAACATTAAATTCAGGAAAGAAATTTTTATTCTTTGAAGGAGATGGGAAAAAAGTAAATCTTCATCTCGAAGGTGAAACATTTATGATGCAGCATGCAGATAATTTTGGAGTTGGAACAGGTGAATTTGTGACAGAAACAGAGGTAACGATAAAGCCAAATGAAACTACAAAGATTTATACCTGGCCTGCAACTCACGCCAGCGTGAAAGTCATCAATAATTCGGGAAAGGATATTGTTAACTTCTTTTATAATACCAGTTATGATCAAACGCTGGTTTTTATGACAGATGATATTCCAAATGGTATAACTTATTATTCTCGTTTAGATTATACAACGAATCAGAACTTGTTTTTTTATGAGTTTAAGATAGTTTTCGATGATTTCACAGAGCAGACGTTTGGCGGACCCGATGCAACTTTGTATTTAGATGAGCAATTTTTGATTGATCTTGTTATGGAGAATTGAAGATTAGTTCTGTAAATAATTGAAAGAATTTTAGATGTCAATATTATGGATGTTTTGTATCAAAAGTAGATTTCATACACAATTAGGTTCAATAAGAATAGTTAAATTTAACACGATCTGTAACATCAACAGGGCAACAAATATTTTGATAAGTTACAAAAAAACATTTATCTTCCAATATTTTAAAATTAGTTTTGAAATAGAAATTGAAGATTAACCTAAAGCTATTAACAGGAGAGATTGAATTATACAAGATTTTATCACCCCCATTAGGTAAATAAAAAGCATTAAAAATTCGAGTTCTCTCTTTTAAAGCATTTTCCGAAAAAATTCGAGTTCTCTCTTTTAAAGCATTTTCCGAAGGATTTAGCCATCCTTCCTTATCTAGAATATATCCTGGTCCATGGTCAGCTTGAATAATAATTATTGGTTTAATTTTGGATTTAGATAGAATTTTTTTCAGCATTTCTTTTAGCTTGTTATTTGCAAATTGAAGTTGCTCTATATATAGATTTTTAGGTTCCCAAATATTAAGACTCAGTTTGGATTGAGTAATCAAATTTCCTTCAGCATCGAATAAATAGGGAGGGTGTGGGCAATTAATGTGAGCAAAGGTAAATTTTGGTCCCTCGATTTTGTAAATATCAGATAACTTTGAGAAAGAACACAAGATTCTATTGGCTAAATCAATTTTTATTAAGTTAAACTTCTTTTCAAAAAAGGAAAATAGAGTAGTCTGAGCAAATTTCCATAAGAATTCATTCAAATTTCCACAAAAAATTTCAATATCAGCTTTAGGATTATTATTCGTAGGTCCCCATCCAGAACTAAAATGAACAAATTTGTATCCTTGAGCTTTAAGAAAGTTCATTACTTCACTATTTTGAATCAAAACAGAAAAGATAAACCGATCGGAATTAGTTTTTTTTGAAACCTTATTAAGTTCTGAAAGATATCTCATATTCAAGGAAGAAGCAAGAGAAAGATATGTTATAGGATAATTTGAAAGACTTTTTGAGGCAATATAAAAACCGTTATTTTGTAAATCTTTTATGAATTGCCCATTACAAAAATTATAATTTTCGGCAAGTGTAGTCGAATTGGCATATCCATCCATAACAATATAATAGATGTCGGGCAACATTTTCATTTCTCGAGAATTAGTTTTAGCATAATCAATTGTCACATTTTCTAAAACTTTTCCGCGTTTGAAGTAGAAGTTGGTGACCTGTAATATTGAAAACAATATTAAAATTACAGATACAATATTTAGAAATTTAGTAAAATTATTCAAACTTAATTTGAGCTTCCGTAAAATATAAATAACAAAAACAATCAGCAAAAGGTAAAATAGAAATAGCAATTTATTTGCTCCAATATATACTGTGCTAAATCTGATTAAAGGAATATTTATTTTTTCAATGATCGAATAAAAATGCCCATAAGAATAAAAAATGAATAATATTAATGAAACAAGTAATCCTGCTTTATAATAATTTTTCAAAAAAAGGTTAAGAAAAAGATAAAGAAGACCTGACACAATTAATGTTATAACTACTATATAAATAGATAAGATGATATCTTGTTTTGAAGTTTGTTTAATATTATGAGAAAGAAAAAAAAGAACAGGAAATATCGCAAATATAAAGGGGTATAAGACATATGGCTTTTTCATATCATTCTCCTCCGCATTACGCACAATCTTAGAATATTGCTATTAATTATTATTTAAACTCCTCTCTGTTTGTCGCAGTAGATCAAGAATATATTTCGTCACTATTGAGGTAGATTCTCCAAAAGCATAAACATGTTCTTTCCGTAATTTTACAATTTCTCTTTTAAATGTATTCCTTTCATTTAATAAAGTTTCTATAACTGAAGGAATGGAAATTATATCATCTGGCGATACTAAAATACCGATTTTTTGCCGGATGCTCAATTCAAATGGTTCCATACCTAGTTTTTTATAGTAAGGATTCTTTATTTTATATGGAACATCAATAAATAAAACAGGTCTTTCTGTGCCAAATGCATACTCCAAAGCAATACCAGAGCAATCACATATTAATGCATCTGCTTGCAATAATGAGTCATCAGTAGAAACAGATAATTCGAATTTGCATTTTTGATTGTGCCCAAATTTTTGTATTAACATATCAATCAGGGCTGGAGAGCGCCTAATTGTCTCGGGATGAGGTCTTACAATAACGATATAATTGTTATTCAGTAACAACGAAATCAGAGACTCCCCACATGCTTCAAGAATGTTGTCATCTCCCCACGAAGGCGCAACAAGTATTATCTTATTCGTCACTTCTTCTCGTTTTTTTTCATAGTTCTTATATCGTTTATAAATTCTTTCTAGCCGATAATATCCTGCTTTGACCAGTTGTTTATGCTTTAATTGTTCTTGCTCTTCGTATACACGAATCTCTTTTCTCTGGTATGCTCCTGTGCATAAAATGGAATCATAATTATCAAACGATCCCTTTTTATACGCCATGTGAGTACTGACCAATGAATGAAAGATATACACATAGTGTACAGGATACGTTGAGCGTTTCAGGTGATATTTGTCTAACTCAGTAAGAGTCATAACAAATACTTTGCATCTTACAAACGCCAAAAAGAAAGGTAGCAATGTATTGAGATATAATGCGTGTATTAAATCAGCTTTATTAGTCAAAACAGGATCATCTATATCAGATGTGATGTAACATACACTCTTCTTCTCTATAGTTGTCAACTGATCAATTAGTCCTTCAAAATATGGGTAGTAACCCTCATGCTCAGCATAAAAGATTATGTCTTTTTCATTCTTTGAAACCTTATACTTATATTGAAGAATACTCGCTATTTCCTTAAAAAAGCTCATATTATTTTCCTTAAATCGTGGTGCATTTTTTACCTCTAAGGATTAAATCTACGTTTAATAAACGAATTTGTATCCTACTAATATTTTTAATTCTGGATGTCTTCTTATATGAACATATTGCTCATCGTTCCAAGTAACCTGCTTTTAGATTTTATTAGGTTTAGTTACCCGCTAAAGATATTTTTTTAGCTAAGATAAATTTACAGTAGGATAAATAGTGTCATCTTAAGGGAAAAGAATCCGTAATAATCTTTAAATGAACTATGATAGATCATTAGGTTTTTCATCTTTAGATTTCTTTTTTGAGAAAAAGTTTGAAAAGAAATCTTTAATTACTTTAAAATAAATTTTAATAAAAATTATTGCTCCCAAAGCAAATGCAATAATTATTTGAATAACAAAGCTTCCTGTTCCAGGATCAAGATACGCATAAGTATTTACAGGTATGAGGAAAAAGATGAAACTAAAAAAAATAATATAATTTCTCATAAAACTCATTCGATTAACTCCTGATTTAATATATTCTTTTATTAATGCTTGTTACAGCCCCCAAAAATTTAAATTGTGTAAAGAATTTTCTATAAAATTGTGTGAATGAAAAGGCATTCATATTTTTTAATTTATTCTTCGATAACCTCAACATTGGCTCGAGGAATCATCACTTTTTCTCCGTTTTCCAGTTCAGCTTCCAGAATACGAGCCATTGTTTCGCTTTCAACAGGAGTCAATTCTTCCGGTAATGCTGTTACTTTGCCAATTTGCCCAAAGTTCGGTTGACGAATAACACGAATTGTGGTTCCGATTTCAAGAGATGCCATCTTAGCTTCCGGCACTTCAAGTTCTTCCTCTTTGAATTCGATTGGAATGATTATTTCCGGTCGCATCACACCGGCACGAATTTGAGTAATACCATGAAGAGATGCTTTATGACCATCAAATCTTTTTAGAAGTTCCAAAGTCTTTTTAGCGATTTTAATCTTACCAAAACCTTCTGTAACAACTATAGTAAGCCCAATATTTTCATGACCGGTTATTGCTACTCCGATATTGTATCCTAAAAGTTTTTTCAGGTCTTTATCGTCTATACCACCGGTTATGATTGCTTTGGCTCCAACTTTTATTGCTTTTTTTATTAGAGCATAAGATGCCATCGAACCAGTTACGATTAGTTCATCTTTGCATGATTCATCGATTTTATTTTCATCTACAATCTCTTCCGGAGAAGAAACGAGAACTTTCAGATTTCCGGTTGTTTCTCCACCAATTCCAAAAATTCCCTGGATGTAAGCAGATTTATTTTCAATAACAACGCCTTCCTCTTCAACAACATCAACGACCACGCCATCGATAAACGCTTTGATATTTACAGGAATTCTGGGTTCTCGCAAGAGGAGCTGACCGGTTATTTTAGAAATATTTTCCACTTCGCCATCGAGCGGAGATTTTACAGAATTCTTGAATAATCCAAAAAAGCCCTTTGTTTGTGCCAGAAGCTGACCTTTTTGAAGTGTATCACCTTCTTTTATTTTGACGTATTCGCCAACAAGTTCCGGCGGAATGCTTAATTTGTTTGCCAGATTGAAAGGTACAACTTTTCCGGGAAGCAAAGTTTCAGCTACTATATCTTCAGCTTTTACTTTATCCCCTTTTTTTACTAATACTTTTCCTTTCAAAGGAAGGATTCTATCTTTTATTAAAACAATGCTATCTGAAACGGTTAAACCAGGGGAATATGCTTGAGCCATTTTCAATCTCCTTATTTAATAGCCGCAAAAAGGCACAAAAAACACAAAAGTATTATATTTTTTAGACAATGATAATTTCATGATTTTAAACTTCTCTTAGCTATCATTAATATTACTTAAAATATATTTTTTAATTTGTAACTTTGGATTTCTAAAATTGATTAGCAATCCGTGTTCAATTCGTGATGCTTTTAAATATCCGAGAAGCTGAGCAGTATGTTCATTGATTAAAGTTTTACAAGCTTTGAGTTCTACAATTAGACAATTTTCAACAAAAAGGTCTGCCAAAAATTCTCCCAACAGAGTTTCATCCTCATCATAAACGTTTATTGGAAATTGTTGTTTTACATCCAATCCCTTTTTTATCAAACGATGGGACAGACCATTTTCATAAACCTTTTCTAAATGTCCGTTTTTAAGAAATTTATGAAGACTGAAACTCGTCTCACGAATAATGTCACACAATTGCATAATATCTTTCATTTAAGACATCCTTTTTATAACCACAAAAATGCGACAAAAACATAAAAGGGAAAATAAATATAATTACATTCTTTTGTATCTTACTATTTTTCATTTCTTTTATATTAATAAATTTTATGTGCATTTTTGTGCATCTTCGCGGCTATTTAAGAAATTCTTCAGGATATGCTTTTAATGCCAGCATCCATTTTTTGAGCAGCGGAATACGTTCCGAAGCTTCCATTGGTAAAACAAACGGTTTTCTGCCACGAGTATCTAAAACCAGTCCTACTACGCCGCCATGCAGTTCGGTTTCGATTTCCTGATTTTTGCCATTTCCAATATCAAGACCTTTACCAGGCTTAAGAGTTGCTTTTGCAGTTTCTCCCACGCCAAGAGGAATTAACCTGATTTCACCGAATTTGATGTCTTCTTCAAAAACATCACCATTAGGAAGTTCAATTTTTGCAGAAAGAGAAACTTTATCCGGTTTAATTTTTCCAACCGGAGCAACACAAGTTCCCAGATAGACCAAACAATCTTTTTCAAAAACTTCTGTGGCAGCTTTTTCACTGATTTCTGCCAGAACTCCCAGATGCGGCATCATAAAGATACTATCAACAGCCAATCTGGTTATACCTTCCGGCAAGAATCCGTCTAACATCATCATTACAGATTGGTTTCTACGAGGTGCATGAGACATAACACCACCGCTTCCCACCAGAAGATTAAGAGTCATCATATTAACAATAGAGCCGCCGGAAAGGGATTGTGAGAAAGCCTCTGAAATTTCGCGTTGTTTTTGTCCACCTTTCAAACCCACAGCAAATTCTTTATGTTGGATGAAAGCATATTTAAGAGCTTCTTTTGCGATTGCCTGCTCTAAAACCAATTCTTCCAATTGTTGTGGAATTGTTGTCGGGCGGATCATTTTATTTTTTATCATATTTCTGAGATAAGACTCATCAATATCGACAGGAACCCAGCGTAAAATTTCTTCGATGCTAGCAGTTGCCAGAACATTTGAAATACTGTAACTCATACCGAGATTTGCACTGACAGTTCTATTGAAAACCCGTTCTTTTGTGAATACAGAGAAAATATCTGTTGTAGCTCCACCAATATCCACGCCGAGGACTTCGATATCATTCTTCCGGGCAATAGTCTGCATGATATTTCCT
Source organism: Armatimonadota bacterium (assembly GCA_013203665.1). Lineage (GTDB taxonomy): Bacteria > Cloacimonadota > Cloacimonadia > Cloacimonadales > TCS61 > JABMPU01. The sequence goes on along the minus strand of JABMPU010000088.1, from coordinate 32,158 downwards.
ACTGCTGCTGGTGTTGGCATGATCGGGATATTTTCCAATTTACCATTTTTTGGTCCAACAGTCCAGCTCATCAGTTTGTTATATCCGGGAGCTTGAGCCATAACATGCTCCATAAACAGGTCATGAATTTTGTCGCGGGCAGGTCCTAGATTTTCGATTTCCAAGGTTGGACGCAAATTGTCTGTGATAATAAGATCAGTTTTATCAGCGAGCGTTTCTCTGATAATATCTTGCGCTTTATTATTTCCTGCATAAATAACCGGAAGCTTGTAGCTTGAACCAAGCCTCGGTTTTGGGTCTGCCGCACCAACGAGTTCTCCCATTTCCACCACATGTTTTGTGGTACCTCCGTCCACACCGCCAGCCATCAAAATCATATCAGGACGAAGATTACGAATTCTCTCAATTTTTTCATAGTTTGCTCGCTTGTCATTACTGGCAATTAAATCCATCACAATTGCGCCTGCACCCAAAGCAGCACGCTCAGCACTTTCACCGGTCATTTTGGCAACCACGCCTGTTACCATCATTTGTAATCCACCACCGGCACTACTTGTAGAAACGTAGGCATCAACTCCCTCGTCCTCTTTTTCAGAAATCCATATATTTTCATCTTTGATGAAAGTGATGTCGGGATCATTATATTTCAATCGGGCAAGTTCTTCCAGTTCAGTAACTGCATTTATTACGCCTTTTGTAACGTCATTCAGGGGTTTTTCTACTGTTGTTGGAGCTTCACCGCGAACAGTTTGCCTGTATTCACCATCAATGTACTCAATGAGAATAGACTTTGTTGTTGTGCTTCCGCAGTCAGTTGCCACGATTCTTTTCAAAGGTCGAGTTTCTGCCATACATCCTCCACTTATTCGTTATCATTCAAGCTTTTAGTTTTGAATCCTAAAAATTTCCTTATTTTGTTTACTCTTCTTTTTCTTAGAAGTTTCTTGTGCTTTCTCTCTTCACGATACATTTCATGATCTATCTCATCTATACGATCAATCAGGATCTTAACATATTCACGATTTTCCAGAAGAGCTGCGAATTCCTGGTACTCTTTCGGATTGAAAATAATCTCAGCAAAAGGAGCTAAAAAATATAGAAGCTGGCTGCCGATAAAATTTAAAGGTCTGAGAGATTCAATCAGCATGATTGCCGGCGCAGCCATCTTTCTTATCACAATAAAATTTGATATTTTATCAATGATTTCTAATGCTCTTTCGCGATTAATTTCAACAACCATTTCATACCTAAAAATTAAATTTATGTAAGAATTTTTACGCCCTTGCTATTGTCAAGACATAGATTTTGCTAACTGCGTTGTTTTTTAGAAGCTTGCTGAAAGCATTTACAGTCGAACCGGTAGTGAATACATCATCAACTATTAAGATGTTCTTTTGAGCAACATCAAATTTGGGATTCAGCACGAAAGCGCCGGAAACATTTATCTGTCTTTGGTTTCTTTTCAATTTGGTTTGTGTCTTAGTAAATTTCTTTCTTAAAACCAAATTAGGAGTATGTTGCCAGTTCATTTTTTTGGCAATTTCTTTTGTAAGAAATTCAGCTTGGTTGAAGCCGCGTGCTCTCTTTTTTACTTTATGAAGCGGAACAGGTGAGATGATATCAACGTTTTTAAAAGGTTGAAATTTTTCTAAATATTCAACAGTAAAACCTCCGAGATATTTAGCAATTTTTGTCATTTCGGAATATTTTAGTTCATGAATCAGATTTTGCACAACTTGGTTAAAATGAAAAACAGAACAAGCTTTATCAAAAGAAAAGGTATTTGTTTCACAAGTTCTACATTGGTTTTCTACTTTGATACTTCCGCAAATTTCGCAAATATTTCCGGTTAGAAATTCCAGAAAAGCTTCACATTCCGAACATAAGAAAGTTTGTTCTCTGCCAAGTTTGCAATTGCATCCCAGACAGATTTTGGGAAAGATTAAATCTATAATTGGATTCAAAAAATTTGTAAAAATGGATTTCATTTTCTCGATTATATTATTTAAACAAATTTTAATCCACGTAAATCTGTGAGCTAAACAATCGCTTTTCCTTTTATTTTCAAAATAATATGTCTTACTATTCCGTAGAAAATATAGATCAGAATCCAAATCCCAAAAACAAAATAGGAAAACCTGAGGGCAATAACAATGCTCACAAAAGCGAGCAAAATAAAGAACTTAGCTTCCTTAGAAAGTTTAGCTCGTTTTTCGATTGGAAGATATTCGATTTTGCTAACCATAAGAACAGAAGATATAAAAACAAGTGATAGAAAAATTTTTGGATTTACGATTGTATTCCAGATATAATAATTCAAAATTACAAAAGAAGCAATTAATCCTCCGGCAGCAGGAATCGGCAATCCAATAAAAGGATTTTTCTCTCCTGAAGTTTCGGTTTTCAGAGAAAAGCGAACCAATCTGAAACCGCCGCAAAGAACATAGAAGATAGAGATACAGCCGCCTAAAACACCGAATTCATTCAAGGAAGCTTTGTAAGCTAAAAATGCAGGCACCACTCCGAAAGCGACAAAATCTGAAAGTGTATCGAATTGCATTCCGAATTTACTGCTGGCATTTAAAAGGCGGGCAAACTTTCCATCTAAACCATCGCAAAACATTGAAACAGCTATCAGCCACGCTGCCCATACAAATTTCTCTTCAAAAGAAAATTGCAAAGCAAATAAAGCTGAAATTAAGCTTATAGTAGTAAAAAGGTTCGGAATTATAAATTTCAGGTTTTTCATTCGCTGTTAATTGTTCCAATAATTGTTTCTCCGGAAATCACTTTCTGTCCAACTTGCACACTGATTTTGAAATTGGAGGGCAGATTGCAGGTGCATTCAGCAGAAGCAGGAACAATCCCAACCAGTTTTCCCTGAATATCGGAAGAAAGCTCAAACCAGAATATTTTTTTGGCAACAATGTTTACTTCCAGGTCTTGCAGGTTGCTTCTGATTTCTGAAGTATGAAATAAACCTTTTTTAATTACAATTATTTTTTTTTCGAGATTAATAGAGCGGACTATTCCGTTAATCGGTGCTAAAAATACAGGTTTTTCAAAGCTTGGAGGAATGTTCTTTTTAATGCGATAACGACCTGAGATAAAGATGAAAAGAACAAATCCAATCAAAGAGATGAATTTTAAATAGAGCGAATTTGTTCCGATACTGAATACAAAACTAAGCACAACCAGTAAAATTGGAATTGCTGCTGCTCTGTATTTTAGTTTTTGAATTTTTGTTAAATATTCTGTAGGATTAAATTTATCCATTTTTAGATTCCTATTCTTTTATAGATATAATCAACATTTTCAAGGTATCTATCATAAGAAAAGATGTCTTCAATTTCTTGTTCTGATAGATAATGTCTTATTTCCGAGTCTTCTGAAATTAGTTCTATGAAAGGCTTTTTGGTTTTCCAGCAAGTCATCGCATTTCTTTGAACTATTTCATAAGATTTATCACGGGATACATTTTTCTTGGTGAGTTCAAGAAGGATCACTTGCGAGAAAACAAGACCATTTGTAAGTTTCAGGTTTTTCTTCATATTTTTTGGATAGATCAAAAGATTATCAATAAGCGGAATCATTTTATTGAGCATATAGTTCATAAGAATCGTGGAATCCGGCAGAATAATTCTTTCCACTGATGAATGGCTGATATCCCGTTCGTGCCAGAGAGCGTTGTTTTCGTTTGCTGCCAGAGCATTAGAGCGAAGAAGCCGAGCCAGACCGCACATTTGTTCCGTTATGATTGGATTGCGTTTATGCGGCATTGCGGAAGATCCCTTTTGACCTTTCGAAAAATTTTCTTCTACTTCTCTAACTTCCGTTCTCTGTAAATGACGAATTTCCAGAGCAATTTTTTCGATGGTCGAACCGATTATAGCAAGCGTGTTTAGGAATTCGGAAATTCTATCACGCTGAATGATCTGGGTAGAAATATTAACTGGAATCAGGTCAAGATGTTGGCAGGCGATTTTTTCGATTTCCGGTGAGAGATGAGCATAATTTCCCACTGCTCCTGAAATCTGACCAACGGATATTGTTTTTATAGCGTTTTTCATTCTGTAAATATTTCTTTGCATTTCATCGAACCAGAGAGCAAACTTCAGACCGAAAGTGGTTGGTTCAGCGTGTATTCCGTGTGACCTGCCAATGCAGATAGTGTGCTTAAATTCACGGGATTTCATTTTCAGGACTTCAGAAAATTTTTCCAAGTCGCGCAGAATCAATTCACCAGCTTGTTTTAATTGAATTGAAGTTGCAGTATCTAAAACATCAGAGGAAGTCATACCAAAATGAATCCAGCGGGCTGAATCGCCGACATATTCTGCAATATTTGTAAGAAAAGCAATAACATCATGTTTAGTAGTTTCTTCGATTTCAGAAATTCTTTCTACATCAAAATCAGCTTTTTCATCGATATTTTTCATGTCTTCATCCGGAATGATTCCGATTTCATTCATTGCCTTGCAAGCTGCAATTTCTACATCCAGCATACATTGAAAACGGTTTTGCAATTCCCAGATTTTTGCCATTTCTTCACGAGAATAACGTTTTATCATTTTTTCCTCATAAAATTAGCGTACAGAAAAAGCCAAAGGCTAATTTAAAGTTTTTTGATTAAATTTAATAATCACTATAACGATTTGATTTTGATATTTTTATGGGAGATTTTGTCAATTTGAATATTTGCGATTTCTTTTGAATTCTTGAAAATCAAGATTTTGGAGAGTTCTTTTGAGTAATCGAATGAGACACAGAAATTTTCCTGAGTAAGTTCAATTTTTTCCAATTTCATCTCATCGGAAAAGTAAAAAATGAAATCATTATTTCGGTATTCTTTTTCTTTAAGAATCTTATTCTTGTTGGAAACCAACTCATCAAATATTTTAATGAAACTCAGATCCGGCAATTCTTTTTTCAGAGAGGAATTATTAATTTCCACGAATTTTGTTTGTTCAGGAAATCGCACAAAAAGGGTTGAATCAAAATATGCAGAAATGAATGGATTGGGTTTCAGTCCGAATACACCGGAATCGAAAATATCAATTCTACCAAGATTTTCTGTTTTTTTGATGACGATGTTTTTTCTGAAGGAAAAGCTACGATAGTTTAGTTCGATTATTCCCTCGATCCGGATATTTTTCCACTCTTCGAGATGCGCAGAAAGCAGTTTTTCTTTTTGTGCAAAATCAGGTTTTGGAATTGTTGCACATCCGAAAAGAAGCAGGATAAGAAAGAGAAAAATAAAAAATTTTCGTTCAAAGATCTGCATTTTTGGTTTTTCTTTTTAAAATGATTAAAGCTATGATGCCTGTGATTAACATAAATAAACTCAATACTTGTCCCATCGTTAAGGGTCCTAATACAAAGCCAAGCTGAGTATCCGGTTCTCGCACGAATTCAACAAGAAACCTGAAGAGACCATACAATCCAATCCAGGTCCAGAAAACAAATCCGGGTTTACTGATCTTTCGCAGCATAAGAAATGAAACCACAAAAAGCACGATTCCTTCTAAAAATATTTCGTAAAGTTGTGATGGATGACGGGGCAATTTTTGCGGATCAGTAGGAAAAATCATTGCCCAAGGCACATTTGTTACGCGACCGTAAAGTTCCGCATTTATGAAATTGCCGAGTCTACCCAAACCTATTCCGATAGAAGCTAAAGGCAAAACAGGGTCAGCAAGCTGGTAAAAACCGAGTTTGTGTTTTTTACAGAAGATATATCCTAAAATAATAACTGCAATTGCTCCCCCGTGAAATGACATCCCGCCTTCCCAGACTTTTAGAATATCTAAGGGATGAATGAAATAGTAAGATAGATTGTAAAAAAGGATGTAACCGAGACGTCCACCAATAATTATGCCAAGCATGATTGTGAAGAGCATGTTTTCGTATTCTTCTTTTTTCAGATTGATTTTTCGGTATTTTAAAAGTTTTCGCAGAAAGATGTAACCAACCAGGAAACCAACAATATAAAGAAAACCGTACCAGCGAATATCGAGGGAACCAAATTTAATAATCGAAGGATTAATATCTGGATATTTCAGCATTTTTTACCAACAAAAGAAGGATACTTATTTACCAAATTCTTTGAGTTTTTTATAGAGAATTTCAGCAAGTTCCTCAGCAGGAAGTTCATATTTTTCTCCTTCCTTTTTGAATTCGGGAGAAAAGATTTTTACCACTTGAGTTGGCGAGCCGCTCAGACCTATCAAGTTTTCGTCTAATCCGAGGTCTTCAGCAGTCCAGGTTGTCAGTTCTGCTTTTTTTGCGTTTCGTTTTCCACGCAAAGATGGAAGACGTGGAATGTTTATGTCTTTGATCACAGTTATTGCCACAGGAAGAGTCATTTCAATGCGGTCATATCCATCTTCCGTTAGCCTTTGCACAATTATTTTGTTGTTTTCAAGATTTTCGATTTTTCTTACAAAGCATGTTTGAGGAATTCCCAGATGAGTTGCTACTCCGGGTCCCACCTGTGCAGTATCTCCGTCAATTGCCTGTTGACCAAAAAGAATTATATTAAAATTACCGATTTTCTTGATTGCTTCAGCTAAAGTAAGACTTGTTGCCCAAGTGTCTGCACCGGCAAATTTCCTGTCTGAAAGAAGAGTGATTTCATCAACGCCAATTGATACAGCTTCTCGAAGCGCCGTTTCAGCTTGAGGAGGTCCCATGCTTAAAGCAGTGATTTTACCTCCGAATTGTTCTTTTAATCTGATTGCTTCTTCGATTGCATAAAGGTCAAATGGATTTATAATGCTTTCCATGCCTTCTCGGATTAAGGTGTTTGTTTTCGGATCGATCTTTATATCTGTAGTATCTGGCACTTGTTTTACGCAGACAATAATATTCATCGCCTACTCCTGATTATAGAAATTTCTAATTGAATCAATAACATAATTCTGTTGTTGCCTGGACAGTTCTGAATAAACGGGAATCGAAAGTACTTTTTTTGATAATTCTTCAGAAATCAGGAAGTCACCACTTTTGTAATTTAAATATGAAAAACATTCTTGCAGATGCAAAGGCTTGGGATAGTAAATCGCACAACCGATATCTTTGGAAATCAAATAATTTTTAAGCTCATCACGTTTTTCTGCAACGATTGTAAACTGGTTGAAATTTGATTCTGCTTTTTTATGAATAAAAGGTAATTTTATCTGAGGGATATCGCTCATATTTTCATAGTAATATCGTGCGTTTTGTCTGCGCATTTCAGACCAGCCAGCGAGGTAACGAAGTTTAACCAGCAGAACAGCAGCTTGAATTGTGTCTAACCGGCTGTTCAATCCAACCCATTTATGATAATATTGCGGGTTTTCACCGTGTTCCCGAAGCTGAAAAAGTTTTGCTGACAGATCAGGATTGTTTGTCAGGCACATACCCGCATCACCCATTGCACCAAGGTTTTTACTGGGAAAAAATGAAAGGGTGCCAATATCGCCAATTGCGCCAGCAGTTTTGCCATCGAATTTTGCACCGATTCCCTGAGCATTATCTTCAACAACTTTGAGATTATTTTTTTTAGCGATTTCCATTATTCTATCCATTTCTGCCGGCTGACCAAAAAGGTGAACAACTATTATTGCTTTGGTTTTTGCAGTTATGGCTTTTTCAATCTTATTTGGATCGATATTGTAAGTATCCGGCGTGACATCAATAAAAACGGGTTTAGCGCCAATCCTGTGAATTGAGCTAACTGTGGCGAAAAAGGTGAAGGGAGTTGTTATAACTTCGTCTCCATCTCCGATATTAAGTGCGAGAAGAGCCAGAAGAAGCGCATCTGTTCCGGAGGAACAGCCAATTGCGTGCTTCACCGAGCAGAATTGCTGAATCTCTTCTTCAAATTCTTTTACCTGAGGACCAAGTTTGTAAGCATGGGTTGCGAAAACTTTTTCAATTTCTGCTCGAATTTCATCCAGAATGGGACTATATTGAGCGTTTATATCTAAAAGGGGAACTTTCAAATTTATACCTATTTCTCAAAGAAATTTATAATTCGCACAAGAATTTTATCTAAACTATATTTTGGTTTGTATCCTATTAATTTATTTATTTTGGAAAGGTCGGGAATTCTGCGTCTCATATCCTCAAAGCCTTCTTCGTAAGCGTCTTCATATTTGATGTATTCAATTTTGGATCTGCTCTTTGTCATTTTTTTGATTTTGTGTGCCAGTTCTTCAATTGTAATTTCCTTATCATTTCCAATATTAAAAATTTCACCTTCAGCTTTTGGCTCATTCATTAATTTAATAAAACCATTAACAATATCTGTAACATCGGCAAAACAACGGGATTGCTTGCCATCACCGAAGATAGTTATAGGATGATTGAGAAGGGCGCTCTTAACAAATTTTGGAATAACCATTCCATACTGTCCGGTTTGGCGAGGCCCGACAGTATTAAAACAACGAGCGATCACAACAGGTAATTTTTTCTCACGATAATAAGCTAAAGCCAGAAATTCATCAATAGCTTTTGCAGTGCTATAACTCCATCGAGAAATATGTGTTGAGCCAAGTAACCTGTCATCTTCTTCTTTGAAGGGAACCTTATCGCTTTTACCATAAATTTCAGATGTGGAGGCAACCATTACTTTTTTCTTATATTCATTTGCATATTCCAGAACGTTTTCAGTTCCTACCGTGTTTGTTCTTAAGGAAAGCAACGGGTTGTCGATGATATACTTTACTCCAACAGCTGCAGCCAAGTGATATATCTGGTCACAATTTTTAATCAGTTCTTTTAAAACATTGTGGTTTAAGATTGAATCTATAGTGTAAGAGAAATTTGGATTTTTCACTAAATGTCTGATATTCGAAAACCTGCCGGTAGATAAATTATCAATTATGAAAATGCTATTACCGGTCTCCAAAAGTTTTTCTGCAAGATGGGAACCGATAAATCCTGCTCCACCTGTTATTAATATTTTCACAATACCTCCTTATGGGGTAACGCTTTTAATTACAATGATTAATGTTGCCATTTCAGCAGCCATTTTCATAACATCTTTAGTAAGGGTCCAGTAATCTATGTCAGGTTTTTCCGGCACAAAAATCATATCTTTAACCTCAATGACCGTATCTTTCTTTGGTTTGAGCCATTCGCCTGTATCTGCCTTTATCAAACGGATTTTTCCTTTTCTGGCATTCCAGGCAAAACCACCCGCCTGCTCAATGTAATAAAGATAGTTTTTTCCGGGCACGAAGTTGATTAATCCAGGATTCTTAACCTGTCCCGAAACAGTGATAGTAATGGATTTATCCGGCAGAAAGATGAAATCGTTATTTTTGAGGACTATATCTGATGATTTGTCTTTTGAGTTCCAGAGATTCTCGAAAGCAATGGCAAATTTTCCTCTTAATTCTCTTGATTTGGTTTTGAAATATTCATATTCAAGTATGGTCATATCTTCAACAAGCATTTTTTTCAATCTTTCAAATTCCGTATCTAACACGTCCTCTCTACTTCTTCTTTGGATGAATGCATTTTGCAGATCTGCGTTAGAAGTTGGCCCGCCGCATTTTTCCAATATTTCTAAAAAAGTTGTCTCAGTTTCTTCAATAGAATAATATCCGGGAAACAGTACTTCACCTCTTATTGTAATGAATTCCTCTTCATGAAATTCCGGAATAAAACGGATAATGAGCCTGTCATCATTCTGCAAAATAATATTGTCTTCGCAATCTGTGTTATTAATAATATTTTGCAAGTTTATAGAAAAACTTTCAGTTTTTTTGCCGTTATTTGTGTATCGAATAATTTCAGCGTTTTCCAAATAGGCTGCTTCCTGCAAACCCATTGCCAAAGCAATAATATCGGAAACCCTGTCTCCATCGATTAATTCGCAAGAACCCGGTCTGTTAACAGCACCCGCTACTAGTATGCTTTTTTGAATAGCAGGAACGATGATAAAATCTCCGTCTAACAAATAAGGATTATTTTTTTCATCACCCAAAATAAAAAATTTCTTCAAATCAATTCGCGTATCAGTTCCATTTCTTCGTAATGTAATATTTCTATTCGAATAATCTGCGAGTTTTTCTGGAAGCAGGGAATCCGGGATTGCATTTGCAATTTTAATTACCTCAGAAATTCTACTGGCAGGCGGCATGTGATAGATGCCGGGACTTTTTACACTTCCAACCACAGAAATACTGTAAAAAGTGGCAGAAAAATTTGATGGGTTTAATTCTAAAGCTGCAAGAAAACACAGAGTTGATAAAATTAGTACAACTAAAAACAACCTTTTTTTATGCATTTATTTATCCTTTTCTATTTTCAATATTATCTTATTATCTTATTTAAGTACGAACTCATAAAAAATTCTAACCTCAAATATCTTATTATATCAAAATTTAGGAAAAAATCTGTTATCGGGTTTTTTTGTCAAATCTTTTCAGCCTTAATAAAATCTGATTTATCTTTGATTTTCAATAATATAATCCAAAATATCCAGACATTTTTTTATAAACGTTTCCTTTGATATTTCTCTATTTTTCGAAATTTTGAATGAGATTTTCAGATTGCGAGTTGTATCGAAAGCTACAGGATAATTAAAATGTTCAATTAATTTTGTGATTGATTCTCTGGATGGCAAACGTTTATTGTTGAATTCTAAAACGATGTGTTTCTGTTTCAAATCAACAGATTCGAGTTTAGATATTTTTACCAGCAATCTCAATTTGTAGTATAATAATACTTTTTTTGCCAGTTCAGGGATTTTTCCAAATCTATCGATAAGTTCATTTTCCAATATATCAAATTCTTTTAGGTTTTTAAAGTTAAGCATTTTCCTGTAGATTTCCAATCTTTCTTTTTCATTGGAAATATATTCTTTTGGAAAGTAGAGAGCACCTCCGATTTTGATACGATGAAAATTGCGATGTTCTTCTTCCAACCAGAATTCTTTTGGTTTTTCTGCTTGGATATTTTTAATTGCTCGCTCCAAAAGCCTATTATAATAATTAAATCCAACTGAATTAATTATTCCGCTTTGTTTTGTTCCCAGAAGAGTGCCTGCTCCCCGAAGCTCCATATCTTTCATAGCAATTTGATATCCGCTTCCAAGAGATTCGTATTCTGTTAAAGTTTCCAGCCTTTTTCGCGCTTCATCATGAAGTTTAGGAGGAATTATCAAATAAGCATACGCTCGACGATTACTCCTGCCCACACGTCCGCGTATCTGGTATAATTGAGCCAAACCGAATGTATCGGCACGATTAACAATGATTGTGTTTGCATTTGGAATATCAAGACCTGATTCTATGATAGTTGTGGCAATCAAGACATCGAATTTATGATGAGCAAAATCTAATGTAACTGCTTCTAACTGTTTTTCAGGAAGCTGACCGTGACCGATTTCAAAAGTAACGAGCGGCAATAATTTTCTCAGTTCGGTGGCAATACTTTCTATAGTTTGAACGCGATTATGAACAAAAAAAACCTGACCACCGCGATCAACTTCACGATTTATAGCATCTTTTATTATTTCTTTATCATAAGGAACAATAACCGTTCTGATGGGTAAACGGGCTTTTGGTGATGTACGAATTAGCGATAGTTCTTTCAATCTGGAAAGAGCCATATACATTGTGCGTGGAATGGGAGTAGCACTCATATAAAGCGTATCAACATTAGATTTCATTTGGCGCAATTTATCTTTGTGCCGAACACCGAAACGATGCTCTTCATCGATAATAAGCAGCCCCAGTTTTTTATATTTTATATCTTTAGAAAAGAGCCTGTGAGTTCCAATAGCTATATCGATTTCACCTGTTGAAAGCTTAACAATATCTTTTTTTAGATTTGCTTTAGAACGAAATCTGCTGAACATCGAAATACGAAGAGGATATTGTGCCAGACGTTCTTTAAAAACCAGGTAATGCTGTTCAGCCAGGAGAGTGGTGGGAACCAGAATTGCAACTTGCCAACCGCTCAAAACTGCCTTAAATGCAGCACGAAGGGCAACTTCTGTTTTTCCAAATCCCACATCACCACAAAGAAGACGCTCCATCGGCGTATCAGATTCCATATCTGCTTTTATCTCTTTGGTTGCAGTTATCTGGTCCGGCGTATCCTCATAAATAAATGAATTTTCCATCTCGATTTGCCAGCTTGCATCAGGTTCAAAAGGAATTCCTTTTCGCAGTTTTCGTTCTGCATAAAGTTTTATCAAATCTTCCGCAACCAGTTCGATTTGTTTTTTAGCACGGCTTTTTGTGTTTTCCCATTTTTTGCTTCCCAGTTTGTGAATTATAGGAGCAATCCCTTCTTCAGAAACAAATTTTGAAACCAGAGAAAGCTGAAAAGTAGGAACATAAATCGCATCATTACCGGAATATTTTAGAATTAAACATTCTATTTGATTTCCATCAACAGGCAGTTTTTTGAGACCAGCATAAATTCCGATTCCATGATCGATGTGAACCACGTAATCTCCGGGTTTCAAAGATTCGTAATCAACCAGAGCTTCATCTTTGGAAAATCTTGTTAGACGTCTTTTACGTTTGTACCTGCTGAAAATTTCATGGTCTGTAAAAACTGCAAGTTTTGCATCCATCAAGTTGAACCCATTTTGCAAAACCCCGATACAAAAATCAATTCGCTCTTCGAATTGCGGGAGTAAATCCATCATACGTTTACTCTGGCTTGTATTATCGGATTGGATGAAAATGCGATATCCATCATCTAATTTATTGGAGAGTTCTATTTCCAGGGTTTCCAAACTTCCGTGCATATTAGATTGTGAAGTTATTGGAGTTTCGATTTTTTCAGTTATTTCCTTAAAATCCTGAAATGAACCGGAAAGGAAGTAGTTTGAATATTTCCTGAAAAGTTTGCCAATAAATCTTTCATTCTCAAAAATATCTTCAGGCTCAGGGATTATGCGTTTCTTATATTTTGAACGAATCTTCTGAAAAAGAGCGGTTGTTTCATCAAAGATCTCATTAAAATATGATGGAAAAAAATGAAACTCATCCCAGAAAATCAGACAATTTTTCGATGAAAAATACTCTAAAAAAGTTTCAACTTTCGGAAGAAGAAGAGAAGCATCAAGCTCGATTCCTTCATAAAAGCCATCTTTATGAATTCGTTCCCACAACTTTTCTTCAGTATCGATATCGTGGAGCGAAAATTCGCGGGAAGGAATCAGAATCACTGAATCTAATTCTTCACCTGTGGAACGCTGCGAACTGATGGAAAAAACACGTATCGATTCAACCTCATCTCCAAAAAACTCAATTCTTACAGGCTTGTAGGAGTTCGGACTAAAAACATCTATAATGCCACCACGACGGGCAATTTCTCCAACCTTGGAAACCTGGAATTGATTTTCGTATCCCATCCCAACCAGATTAGATATGAGTATTTCCGGATTATATTCTTCATTTTTGTTTAGAGTTATTATATTTTTTCTATAAGTTTCTGATGCTGCAATTTTCCTGAGAAAAGAACGGATGGAAAGACAGTAAATACAAGGTTTGCCGGAAACAGCAGCAGTTAAAGTTTCGATTCTTTGAGCACGAATCATGTAATGTGGAGAACGCTGTTCATAGGGAAGCACTTCGTAGTCCGGCAAAAAATGTGCGGATTCTTTTCCCACCAGAAGATCAAAATCTTCCAGGTAATCTTCTGCCACCTTGTCATCCGCAGACACAAAGAGTATGTTTTTTTCTGTCTCTTTGAATGCTCTTGTCAATAACATTGATTTGGTAGAACGATTTAAATTGTAAAAGAAAGTTCCAGATTTCTGAGATGCAACAACTGAATCAAACTGCTTGAAAAAATCAGATATTTCTATGATTGCACTTATCTTATTGTAAAAAATACTCATAAATTGCGAAGTTTGAGAGCCTGGCATTTGAGTCAAGAAGAAAAACAACTCCCAAAATTCTCTTGAAAAGAGTCAGTCCAAGCTAATAATTATTTGATTCAAATAATATGATTATGCCAAAAAAAGCAATAAATGAATTTGAACTTTGGTGATTATACGAAAGATTTTATTGACACGAAAGCTCAGTCACATTATTTAAAGAATTGATCCAATTAATTGATAAGGAGAAAGATTTATATGATTAAAGAATTTACCAAGCGCTTCTTGAGCCGATTTGGATATGAAATAAGGAAGATTCCAAATCGAATTGAAAGACCTGGTTTTACACTATATAGGTTCATAAAAAAAGATGGAACATTTGATTATGAAAAGTATAAGCAAATTCAAATTGATGGAAATAAAAGTAAAATTGATTGGGTTTGGGCAGTTGAAGAGAATATTGCTTTCCTTTCTGATTATATAAAGAAAATTTCCGGACAACCCAAATTTGGAATTTGTCATGGAACGCGAAATGGAAAGGAACAAGAATGGTTTAGAAAGTATCTCCACTGTAATGTTATAGGCACGGAGATTTCAGATACAGCAGAACATTTTCCGCACACAATTCAATGGGATTTTCATGAAACCAAACCGGAGTGGATAAATGCGACAGATTTCATTTACAGTAATTCGTTTGATCACAGTTATAATCCCCATAAATGCTTAAATGCCTGGATAAACTGTTTAAAAACCGGAGGTCTTTGCATCATTGAGCACACATCCAATAACGAACCATCAATGGCTACAGAGCTAGATCCATTTGGAGCAGATCTTGTTCAAATACTCTATTTGATTACGAGGTGGGGAGAAGGCAAATATTGTGTTCGTGAACTTCTCGAAGTTCCTGTTAAAAAGAATTTGCTTGATAACGTTGGTTATGCTTATTTTATTGCGGTTCAGAAGCTATAAACCCTTTGAAATTTTATCTTCGGAGCTTAGTTTCCTTTTTTATTGACATTTATAATCTTGAAGAAACATTGAACTGCATGATAAAGTTTACAAAAAAGATTTCAGAGATCAGAAAGCCCCGAATATATTGAGAGGAATTATTTTATGTTTAAAAAAATAATAAGAAAATTTTTAGTGAAATACGGTTATGAAATTAGAAGGATTCCTGTAATAATCGACAGACCAGGCTTCAAGCTTTATAAATACATAAAAAAGGATGGTTCGTTTGATTACGATTGGTATAAACAAGTCCAAACAGAGGGCAATAAACTTAAAATAAATGTAATTTGGTCAATTGAAGAGAATATTATTTTTCTTTCTAATTACATAAAGAAAATTACAGGACAACCCAAATTTGGAATTTGTCATGGAACTCGAAGAGGAAAAGAACAAGAATGGTTCAGGAAACATCTAAATTGTGAAGTTATTGGAACGGAGATTTCCGATACAGCAGAACAATTTCCTTATACAATTCAATGGGATTTTCATGAAACCAAACCGGAGTGGATAAATGCCACAGATTTTATTTACAGTAATTCGTTTGATCATAGTTATGATCCGCAGAAATGCCTTAACTCGTGGTTAAGTTGTCTGAAAAGGGGAGGTCTTTGTATTCTGGAACACAGTTCGGTAGATGAACCATTTAGAACATCTGAACTCGACCCGTTTGGTGCTGACCTCGTTCAATTGCTTTATTTGATTACTAGTTGGGGTGCAAGCAGATATTGTGTCCGGGAATTTTTAAATGCTCCAATTAAACACGACTTTGTTGAGTATCTTACCTTCATAGTAATACAGAAATTATAAAAAATAAATCTTTGATGCATTTTCATTGACATTCCAAATCTCAATTAAACATTAACCTGCATGACAGAGTTTGTTAAAAAGGATTTAAAAAATCAAAAAATTCCTGAAAGTTCAGGTGTTTTTATATTTTCAGATTCTCATAAAAATCTGTTTATCAGGAAAGCATCCAACCTGAAAAAGACTTTAGACATATTGCTGACTAAAAAGCTCGAAAACAAAGTCATTTTCAAGATGATCTCTTTAACCAAAACAATTTCTTACAAAAAAACTTCAACTCTTTTCGAGGCACTTGTTAAAGAAAAAACGTATTTAAATAAAGAAAATCCTGAGTTCAATCAACAGATAAAACCTTATGAAGATTATGTTTATCTTGGAATCGATTCTAATCGTGTTCCATTCTTTAATGTCACAGAAAACACACAAAACAATCTTTATTACATCGGACCGTTTCAGGACAGGTTCTTTCTTTTTGATCTAATCGATACATTTGGAACAGTTTTTGGATTTCCTGCTTGTGAAGAAAAAAATTATCCCTGCATAAGGTTAAAAGTAAATAAGTGCTCTGGATGGTGCGTAGAGGAAAACAGGAAAATCCGAGAAATTATCAGAGAATCCTATCTGCAACCAAATGAAACAGTGATAAACAAAATTAAGAAAAAACAGGAAAAATTATTCGATACCCTTCAATTTGAAAAAGCTGAAATTCTAAAAAAGCAAGAAGAAATAATTCTGAAATATTATGATTTTCTAGAATTTTTCCATGTTACGAAAAACGTGAATATAAATTTTTCTGAGAATAAAATTACTTTTGAAATAAAAAACGGAATGCTTTTAAAAGTCGTTAAAGATGGCAAACAAACATATTTCCCAGAAGTTAATATTGAGTATAGAGATAACGAATATTTGGCTCATGAAAAGAATCAGTTTACAGAACGCTGGATAATCTATCAGCATCTGAAAAAAAATAAACTTGAAAAAATTAATGAGATTCTTAAAAAGTCAGTTTTAAAAATAAACGAAGGAATTTAGGTTTCATTAGTAATTGTAAATGGTAAAGTTATGTCCTCAAAAATATTAATTGTAGATGATGAAAAATCCGTAACAGAATTTCTTAAGATGGAATTGGAAGAGTGCTACAAAAATTTCAAAGTCATCTGTAGAAACAGCGGTTATGAAGCTTTAAGCATTATCATGGAAGGAGGGATCGATCTTCTGCTTACAGATATTGCCATGCCGGATATGGATGGATATGAACTCTATTCGCGCACAAAAGAATACGACGAAAACCTGCCTATAATAATGATGACAGGTTTCGGTTATGACCCGGAACACATTGTTGTGAAATCAAGAAAAGATGGTTTGCAGGATGTTGTTTTCAAACCTTTTGACATTGATAAATTAAACGCGCTGATAAAAAAAAGACTCGCTGGAGAATAGCACGAAACCCTCCAAACTTCTATTTAATATTTTTTTTCTATTTTTCCTGTGTTCATCAAATCTGTTATCGAATAATTTGAAATATGAAAAAGTTGCTTTTGAGAATATTCTCCTTTTTGCTGATCAGAAAGACCTGCAAATAGCACGAAATATCGCTTTCATTTTTGATAATGATATTCAGAATTTTCAGAAAAAAGCGGGAGCATATTTAGATATTCCTGTGGTTGTTTTTATTGCTCCTGATGAAAAAGAATATCAAAACTGGACCGATAAAAGCTCGAAAATAATGGAATTCAGTTTGGCATTTTACAATAACCGCAATAAAACGATTTATATAAAAAATCCCAAAAATCTAAAAAGCCTGGCAGCGCTTCGCAGAATTCTGCTGCACGAATATATTCATCATTTTGTAAATCATTTCTGGAAGAATCCCCCACTCTGGTTCAATGAGGGAATGGCTGTTTTTTTTTCCAATGATCTGGGAATAGACAGAGAGTTTAATTTTATAAAAAATTATATTTTTGGAAATTCACGTTCTTTAGAGAGAATGAAATACCATTATCCTAAAAACCGGATTGAATGGGAAAGTTTTTATGCCAAATCCGGTCTGGCAGTAAAATATCTTTACAATCACAGAAGAAAGGAATTTTATAGGTTGTGGGACCATTCTTTTCCAAACAGGAATTTTGATTCTGCATTTCTGAAAAGTTTTTACTTTACGCCAAAAGACTTCTCTGCCTTTTTTGAGGAGTATTCCAAAACTCATTTTAGAGCAGAAATATTATTGGCATCTACCGGAATTATCTGGGGTGTTTTGCCTTTGATTCTTATTATTGGAGTGGTCAGAAAGAAAATTAGAAACAGGATAATTAAAGAAAGATGGGAACGAGAAATTGCTGTGAAAGAGGAAACAGATGAAGGAATTTGACAGGTTAGTTGAAATCATCGGAAAACTTCGTGATCCTGAAAAGGGCTGCCCGTGGGACATTAAACAGACGCACGAATCTTTGATTCCCAATTTTATTGAAGAACTCTATGAATCCATCGAAGCAATTGAAAACAAAAATTATGAACATCTGGCTGAAGAACTTGGCGATATTTTGCTTCATATTATTATGCAGACGCAGATAGCAAAAGAGAATAACAGGTTTGAGCTGGAGGATATTCTAAAAAAAATAAATGATAAACTCATTCGACGTCATCCGCATGTTTTTGGGAACGGAGAATGCGATAATGCAGATAAAGTAAAAATGAATTGGGAAAGGATAAAATTTGAGGAGAAAAAACACTCACGCTTTTCAGCGATTGATGGAATTCCCAGAACAATGCCAGCACTGATAATCGCCCAAAGAATGCAGGAAAAAGCTGCTTCTGTTGGATTCGATTGGCCAAATGTGCTCCCTGCAATTGAAAAACTCAAAGAAGAAACTCATGAGTTTGAAGAAGCTTTTACAAATAATAATACAGAAGAGATGCAAAATGAACTCGGAGATATACTTTTCTCGATTGTGAATATATCGCGCAAATTGGGATTTGATACCGAATCTGCTCTTAAAAGAACCATAAAAAAATTTGAAACACGTTTTAGAAAAATCGAAGAACACTTCAGAAAAAACGGAAAAAATATGTTTGAAAGCAGTTTGGAGAAATTAGATGAAATCTGGGATATTGCGAAAAAAAACGAGTAGAAGAAATAGATTTCTAAAAATTTATTTTGTTGTTGGAAGCTTATTTATCTTGATGTTTTTCATCATTTACACAAATATTCTTCTCACCAATATTCGCAAAGATGTTCAGGTGGTTCCCGACCTTTATTCAAAATTTATCGGTTTGCCGGACAACGTAAACATGGAACAGTATCTCAGCCAGTATGTGATCGAAGAAATTATGCCGCGAGTCGATTATCCCACGATTTTTGCAGATAGTTCAAATGTGCCATTTTCCTGGGAAAACATCGGTATAGAAAATATACAATTTTCCAAATTAGATATAAAGCAGCAGAAGATTATCAGGAAAAAAATGAGAAAAATGGCAGGACAAAAACACATTATTCCGTTAAAATACGACTTGAATAGTGATGAAGTTATGGCGTATTTTTATTACGGGGAAACCAGGGCAATACAAATGCTGAAGATGATGCCGTACATTGAGATTTCTTTAATAATAATTTTTGTGTTTTTGGGAATTTATGGCGTGATAATTCTTAAGAAAAATGAACGTGATATCATCTGGGTAGGTTTGGCAAAAGAAACAGCACATCAGTTTGGCACGCCTTTATCTTCTTTGGGAGGATGGCTGAATATTCTTTCTTTGAAATTACAGGAAAAGAAAGATGATCCGAAAATGCAGGAAATACTGCAATGTATGAATGCAGACATTGACAGGCTTAATAAAATTGCTTCCAGGTTTGGCAAAGTCGGCTCAATATTGATTCATCAGAAGACGAATCTGCATGATACAATTCTGGAAACAGTAGAGCTTTTTAAAAAAAGATTGCCAAGTATTTCTAAAAAAATAACTATTAAGTTTGAGAGTGAGATTGAAAATAAAGAAATCAAAATCGATCCGGATCTGATAAAGTGGACTTTGGAGAATATTATAAAAAACAGTATTGACGCGATGCAAAATAATGCTGGAGAAATTGCAATCACAGCTTTTAGTTTAAATAGGAAAGCATATATCCGCATCAAAGACGAAGGCACGGGAATGCAAAAATCTATGTATAAACAGGTTTTTGTACCCGGAATAACTAGCAAAAAACGTGGCTGGGGGCTTGGACTCAGCTTGGCAAAACGCATAATCGAAGAATATCATAACGGGAAAATTCGTGTTTTGGAAAGCGAAATAAATAAAGGGACCACGTTTGAAATCGTGTTACCGGAGGAATAAGATGTATATCCTTTCACGTGAAGAGATGTATTTTTTGGATAAATATACAATTGAAAAAATCGGTATTCCCGGCAAGGAGTTAATGGAAAAAGCAGGAAAAGGATGTGCGGAGTTTATCATAAATGAATTATTAAGCTATCCCGGGAATATGGAAGAAACCTTGAAAGGGTCAAGCGAGAAGAATCTGGAGAAAGAGACCTTTTCAAGGTTTAATGTGGCTGTTTTTTGCGGCAGCGGTAATAACGGAGGAGATGGTTTTGTTATTGCTCGCTATCTTAAGAATTGGAAATATTTTCCAAAAGTATTTTTGCTTGGAAGCACTGAAAAAATGAGTCCTGAAACTTTCGAAAATTATGAGTCTTGTGAAGAACTTCAAATTGAAATTGTAAGTGTTGAGAATACTGAAGAACTGAATGATCTTTCGGAGTTTGATTTAATTGTAGATGCCATTTTCGGTGTTGGCTTGCAGGGAGCTGTGCGAGGATGGAGAGCAGACATAATTGATAAGATAAATAACTCCGGCAAGCTAGTTGTTGCAATTGATATTGCCAGCGGAGTCAATGCGAATACCGGACAGGCAGAAGTTGCTGTAAATGCAGATTTCACGCTTACAATGGCTGCTTATAAATATGGACATTATATAGAAAAAGGAAGAGAAAAAAGCGGAATTGTAAAAGTTATTGATATTGGAATTTCAGATGAACTCTATGAGAAGTTTCCTCCTAAAACAAAACTTATTACCGACCAGAATGTGAAATATCCAAAACGGTTTCCACTTTCCCATAAAGGACATTACGGCAGAGTTGGAATTATTGCCGGCTCTCCCGGTTTTTCCGGAGCAGCAATAATGGCATGCAGAGCAGCATTGCGTTCCGGAGCAGGATTAATAACTCTCTTTCATCCCAAAGAGATGGATCTGATTTTCGAAACGCAACTTTTGGAAGTGATGACTTATTCAATTATAGAGGGTTTTGACGAATTTTTCAAAAAGCTAAACACAATGGATGTTCTTCTGATTGGACCCGGAATGGGCACGACTCTCAAAGCAAAAGAGCTGATAAATTTTGTTTTGCAGAATTGGGAAAAACCTGCGATTTTAGACGCTGATGCTTTGAATTTATTATCTGAAAATAAAGATATTTTAAAATTGGTTATGGATAAACCGTTCATTCTTACGCCTCATATTGGAGAATTTGCCAGGCTTTCCCATAAATCGATTCCAGAAATTTTAGCTGATCCTCTCAAAGCGTTAGAAAGATTTACTCAAAAATATAAATGTTGTGTTTTATTGAAAAGCGCTACCACGATTTTTGCTGACGGAAAAGAATTTATTTTTGATATTTCTGGTAATGACGGGCTTTCCACAGGAGGAAGCGGGGATGTTCTTGCCGGCATTATTGTTTCTTTTTTAGGACAGAAATTGTCTCTTAAAGATGCCGCAATATCAGCTTCCTTCCTGATGGGGAAAACAGCAGAGAAATTAGCAAAAAACAGGAAGCCGGCATCGATAATTCCTTTAGATATTATTGATGATATATTTAAATATTGACGTTTTCCAAGTATTATTTACTTTAAATTTATAAACGTTAAAGGTATTTATGGATAATAGAAAACAACAAATTGCTGAAATTATTTCTTTAGTTAAACAATATAACATTAATCGATTTATCTTTATCTTTATTTTAATTTTTATCTCCATAAGCACATTATTAGTATCTCAAAATATCGTAATAAATGAAGTATTATACGATCCAACAGGAGCAGATACAGGTTATGAATGGATTGAACTATATAATGCGGGAGAACAATCTGTAAATCTAAGTAGCTGGATGATCCAAAAAGCTGGAATTCAATTTGGACTTGTTTATGCCTTTGAACTTTTTTCAGGATATTCGATTGCGCCTCATTCTTATTTTCTGATCGGAGAAGAGTTTGTTTCCAATACTGATCTCACTGCTGATCTCGCCTTCCAAAATGGAGGAACTGCAACCGATGGAATCAGGATAGTTTCTTTTAATGGTCAATACACCGATACTGTTCTCTATGATTCACCAAATTCGAACAATCTTCCTGATGATATTTCTTCTCCGGGACAATATTTTGCTCCGGATGTGGATGGGGGAAATTCTCTCGCTCGAAAACATGATGGGGAAGATTCTAATAACTGTGAACTTGATTTTTTTGAATGTGAAAATCCAACTCCTGGAGAACCGAATTTATACCCGGTAGATTTGGCAATTTATGAACTGAATATTACTGAAATAGAGGGCATCTTATGGCTGGAAACAGAGGTTTTCAATTTATCCACAGAAATTGTGGATAACTCAGCGGCAAGCTTGGAAATCACTGTTAACAATAGCTTTTTCAACATTTATGATTTACCTGAAATTCTTCCTGAAAGTTATATTGATTTTTTCTGTGAGCTTGGTTTATTCTCAGCAGGTTATTATATTGTCGAAATAACAGTTAACTATCTTTTCGATAATAACTTAGAGAACAATTCAGCATCAAATTCGATTTTAATTGGAAGTTCTCCTCTGGTTTTGAACGAAGTAATGTTTAAGCCGGTTGCGAGCAATCAGGAATGGATTGAAATCTTCAATCGTTCCGATAGTGGATATCTTGTGGATAACTTCGCAATAATCGATGCTTCCGAAGGTCAAATCAGCTTTTCCGGCTCTATCGAATCTCAGGATTTTCTGGTTGTGTGCCTAGACCAGAATTTACTCTTAGAAATATATCCTGATGCCAATCCTGATAAAATTGTAGAAGCCGAAAGTTGGACTGCTTTGAATAATACAGAAGAAAGTCTTAAGTTGGTAGATCAGTATGAAACTAAATTTGATTCTACATCCTATGAAGGAAGTATTTGCCCAACGAATTTTTCAATCGAAAGAGTTAATCCGTTCAGCGATGAAAATATTGTTTGGGACGTGTGTCAGGACTCCAGTGGTGGGACCCCGACTTTACCCAACAGCATGTTACCTTTTGAAAAAGATTTGGAGCTTGTTGCTGACGGGTTTGAAGTTCTGCAAAACCAAATCGAACATTCTGTTATTATTAAAAATATTGGTCTGGAAAATATTACAGATGCAGTTTTTATTTGTTCGATTATTTTAGATGACGATATTGCTGAAACTGAAATTTATCAGCAGGAAATTGCAATTTTTGATTCGCTTCTTTTTACATTCATAACAGAAATTACTCCAATAGGTTACACAACTTTTAAATATGAAATAATTTCAATCGAAGATTTGAATGAGTACAATGATATTGATTTTAGTTTTTATAATAATAATGCTCTTCCTTTTGTAGTTAATGAAATTATGTACAATCCCAATGAAGAAGAACCGGAATGGCTGGAATTGAAAATTAACTATTTTATATTTGCCTTGGAGGAGTTCTTTCTTATTGTAGATGAAGATACTTTATCGCTTCCATTTTCAGATAATGAATATATCCTGGTAACAAATTCCAACGAAGATGTCCAGTTTTTACAATCAAATTACGATTTGGAAAATATTCCTATTTTTACTGGACTTAGCTCACTTTCCAATAATGGAGAACAAATCTCGATCATAGATGAATGTAATAACCTGATTGAAAGTTTCTTCTATATTTCGGATTGGAATGATGACCTGAAAGGAATTTCGATCGAGAGGGTAAATCCCAGAATAATAGCGAATCTGGAGAACTGGGGACCTGCGGTTAATGTGTGTACTCCGGGAACTCAAAATAGTATTTTTGTTCAAGTCTTACCATCTAATGTGAAGCTTTCTGTGAATCCCAATCCATTCTCGCCATATCAGAGCGAAAGGACAATTTTCAGCTTTAAATTACCGGAAAAATTAAGTCGGGTTACAATCCGGATTTTTGATTTGAAGGGAAGACTCGTGAAAAAATTAGTTGACCAAACTCTTCAGGCAAGCGAGGGAGATTTGATCTGGGATGGGAGAGGAGATAATGGAAAGAATCTTCCTATCGGAGTTTATATTGTATTGATGGAAGCAACATCACGGGAATCTGAAAAAGTATATGCAAAGAAAACAACAGTTGTGATTGGGAAGTGAAACCTTGCGAATGGTTGTCGGACTTCTTGCTTTTCTCGACTTTCGCAATGGTTGAATTTGGAGTAAAATATCCATGATATTTTAAGCATCAACACGGTTGATGCACTCCACAAATTAAAGGAGCATTTATGTACGGCAGAACAATTTCGTATGCAATTCAGGGAATCGATGCTGAGCAGATCATTGTGGAAGCGGATGTTAAAGGAGGTTTGTACAAATTTAACATTGTGGGATTACCATCCAATTCTGTAAAAGAAAGTCGAGATAGAGTTTCAGCAGCGATCAAGAATTCCGGTTTCAGGTTTCCAACCCACAGATATACTGTTAATCTCGCTCCTGCAGATATTAAAAAAGATGGCGTGGCATTGGATCTTCCCACTTCATTAGCTTTAGTTTTAGCTTTGCACCAGATGAAAACAAACAAAATGGAAAAATATGCTTTTATCGGAGAACTCTCTTTAGATGGCAATTTGCGACCGGTTCGTGGAGTTCTGCCGGTTGCCATAGCCTGCTGGAAGGATGAACTGGATGGTCTTATTCTTCCCTATGAGAACGCAAAAGAAGCTGCTATTATTGAAGAACTGAATGTTTTTCCCGCAACTTCGTTGAATGAAGTTGTGAATTTCCTGGAAGGGAAAATAGAAATTGAACCTATCAAAGTAGATAAAAAGGAAATTTTTGCTCAGTTGAATGAAAGTCCGGTTGATATGTATGATGTGAAAGGTCAGTTTCATGTGAAAAGAGCTTTGGAAGTAGCAGCAGCAGGTGGGCATAATGTGCTTATGCTCGGTCCACCAGGTTCTGGAAAAACTATGTTAGCCCGACGTATTCCTACAATTCTACCAGGATTAACTCTGGAGGAATCTTTGGAAACCACTAAGATTCATTCTGTTGCAGGTTTGATCGGCAGCAGAAGGGGCGTCATAACCAGTCGTCCGTTTCGGTCTCCGCATCATACTATCAGTGATGTGGCACTGATTGGCGGGGGAAGTTATCCCAAGCCCGGAGAAGTGTCTCTTTCCCATAATGGAGTACTTTTTTTGGATGAATTACCTGAATTCAAAAAATCTGTGTTGGAAGTTCTTCGTCAACCGCTTGAAGATGAGGTTGTAACTATTTCACGAGCTACTCAAAGCCTGGAATTTCCTGCTAAGTTTATGATGGTTGCTTCCATGAATCCCTGCCCGTGTGGTTATTTTGGCAGTAATGTGGAAAGACACACCTGTTCCTGTCCGATTGCCAATATTCAAAGATATCGTTCCCGGATTTCCGGTCCGCTTCTGGATAGGATAGATATTCATGTGGAAGTTCCTGCTGTGAAATATGATGAATTAAGCGGACTTCCAACCGGAGAAAAATCCGAAAGTATCAGGCAAAGAGTAAATAACTCACGAGATACTCAATTAGAGAGATTTGCTGGAGAAAAAATCTACAGCAATTCCCAGATGAATCCCAAACAGATAAGAAAATATTGCCAATTGGATGATGAAAGCAAAAATGTGCTTAAAATGGCTATGGATAAGATGGGGCTTTCTGCCAGGGCTTATGATAGAATTTTAAAGGTTTCCCGCACAATTGCTGATCTGGAAGAAAGTGAAAACATAACAGTAGCTCACATCAGCGAGGCTGTTCAATACAGGAGTTTAGATAGGAAGTTTTGGGAATAGGAGAAAAATTATGTTATGTAAAAATAAGCAAATTCATATTTGTGAAAAAGAACCGTTTAACGAAGATAAACTTAATAGAAAAGAATACGGAAAAATTCTTTTACAATTCTTTTCTAACACAGAAGAGTCTCTAACACTGGCAATTAATTCTGGTTGGGGAACAGGTAAAACAACATTTGTTTTAATGCTTAAACAACTTCTTGAAAACGATGGATTTCCTACGATATTATTTAATGCTTGGGAAAATGATTATTCTGATGATGCTTTAGTTTCTTTAATCGGGGAAATATTAAGAGAAATGAAAGAATATAAGAGAAAGAATCATATTATTGATGATGATATAAACAAATTTGTTGAGGATGGAGCAAAATTAGTAAAATCAATTCCACATATAATTAAGATACTGAGCGCAAACACAATAGACTTAAAGAATTTGAAAAATATTCAAAATGAATTTTCTTACTCTTTGGCACAAAATAAACTATTAAAATACACTGAAAACAAAAAAGATATTTCAGAGTTTAAAAAGCAATTAAAGAAATATGTTAAAATAATTACTAATATTGGAACGGCAAAATATAAACCATTAATTTTTTTTATTGATGAATTAGATAGATGCAGACCAAATTACACAATAGAATTATTAGAGAAATTAAAGCATATCTTTAATATTGAAGGAATTATATTTGTTTTATCAATAGATAAAGAAGAATTAGAAAAAACGCTAAAAGTAATTTATGGTGATATTAAAATTGATGGTTATTTAAGAAAGTTTATAGACTTTACTTATAACTTGCCAGACCCACCTATTGAGGAGTTCTGTAAACATTTGCTTAAGACATACGGTTTTGAAGATCATTTTAATAAGGGATTATCAGAAGATTATCAATATGCAAGTAAAAGAATTACTAAAACAATGTCTACATTTGCAAATGCGTTTAATTTTAGTTTAAGAAAAATTGAACAATGTTTTTCACAGCTAAGCATTGTTTTAAAATCTACTGATAATAATTCAGATTTTTTCCCTATTTATACAGTATTTTTAATATGTTTTAAAAATAATGATGATAAAACAAAAACAACTTATCATAAATATATTAACAATAAAATTAATGATAAAGAAATTTTAAGAGAGTTGAATAAATTTCCAATAATTAAAGATTATCTAATAACAGGATATGGAGTAGCATTTGAAAGTTATATTAATTTAGCATTTTCTGATCCGAATGAAACTAAGCTAAAATTTCTTAATAAAATAAATTCAGGAAATGCAACAGAAAGAGAAAAAAGCATTTATCAAAGAATTAAGAAAATATTATATGAGCATGATATATTTTTTCAACAAAATAGGATAGTTGAATATATAGCTAAAAAAATTGAAATTACTGATAGTTTTTTTTAAAAAGGTACTTTAATAAAAAAATCCAAAATAGTTGGAGAAAAAAAAACGGAGGGAAAAATGAGAACAGGAATTAAAGTTGTTCTGTTACTTTGCATGGTGCTTATTTTGTCATGTGCAAAAGAGCATCTGGTAGTAGTAACAGAGGAATTTCCACCTTTTAATTTTACAAAGGATGGAGAAGTAGCTGGTTTATCAACTGAGGTTGTAAAAGCCATTTTAACCGAAGCAGGCATATCTTATGAGGTTCAGGTTCATTCCTGGAAAGAATCTTATGAAGCTGCCCTGAGTACAAAAAATTGTATCTTGTATTCAACGAGCCGCAGACCGGACAGGGAAGAACTCTTCAAATGGGTAGGAACAATTGCTCCCACGAATTATTCAGTTTTTGCTCTGTCAGAGAGAGAGGATATCGAAATCTTATCTTTAGAAGAAATGGAAAAGTACAAGATCGGGATCACTCCGGGTGATGCGCGGGAAAGCTTTTTCAAATCTAAAGGTTTCGAGATTGGTGAGCAGTTAATCGTTTCTGAAAACAACAAAGCAAATTTCGAAAAGCTGATGAACAAAGAGATAGATTTGTGGCCCATGCCGAATGTAACTGCAAACTATATCGTAAAAGAAGCTGGCATCAAACCAGAAGAAGTTATCAATGGAGTATTCATACTGGAAGAACTCACCAAAGGCGGGTATTATATTGCCATCAACAAAAATACATCTGATGCGGTTGTTAAGAAATTACAAGCTGCATTAGATAAGATCAAAGAAGACGGGACCTACGATAAGATTTTGGAGAAGTGGGGAATTTAAAAGGAATTAGTAAAAACTTCGGAAGTCTTCATTGACTTCCGAAGTTTAAACTCTGTTGAATTAGTGTTTTTTCTGCTCCGCGGCAATTCTATTTAGCTTGTTTGACATAATCCTTCCTGGCTTGAATATTTCCAAAAAAAAATTTGAGAGATAAATTCATGGCGCACCGCACATTGAAAAACAGCTATTCCAGTTTATCAGAAAGATTGAACCGTTTTCCACAGGGAGCACCTCCTTCTGATCTTTTGTTCAAGATCCTCAAAATTCTATTTACTGAAAAAGAAGCCGAGTTGGTTTCGACTCTTCCCATCAAACCTTTCACAGTGGAAAAAGCTGCCAGAATCTGGAAAATGAACATTACTTCTGCTCAGAAAATTCTGGATGAATTAGCTGGTAAAGCTATCCTGGTGGATGTGCAACAGAATGGGAAATCGGTCTACACTCTGCCACCTCCCATGGCCGGGTTTTTTGAATTTTCCATGATGCGCTACCGCAAAGAGATTGATCAAAAATTACTAGCAGAGCTCTTTTATCAATACATGAACGTGGAAGAGGATTTCATCAAAGAGTTATTCTATAACGGAGAAACACCATTGGGCAGAACTTTTATTCACGAACCGGTACTTTCATCTGAAGATGCTCTTCATGTGCTGGATTACGAACGAGCATCCGAAGTTATCCAAACAGCCAGCCATATGGGAGTTGGAGTGTGTTATTGCCGGCATAAGATGCAACACTTGAACAAAGCTTGCGATTCACCCATGGATATTTGTATGACGTTTAACAGCTCTGCCGAATCTTTGATAAAACACGGTTTTGCCAGATCGGTGGATAAAATGGAAGGAATGGACTTGTTGCAACAGGCTTACGAGCATAACCTGGTACAGTTTGGAGAAAATGTACGGGAAAGAGTTAACTTCATTTGTAATTGCTGTGGCTGTTGCTGTGAAGCAATGATCGCACAGCGCAGATTCTCTGCTCTAAATCCGATCCTTACCACTAACTTCCTGCCAGAAATCGAGGTGGATAAATGTACAGGTTGCGGAAAGTGCGTGAACATTTGCCCGGTGGAAGCAATGACTTTAATCTCGGCGAATGATCCTAAAAATCCAAACCGCAAAATTGCAAAATTGGATGCCGAAATCTGTTTAGGATGCGGACTCTGCGTGCGAGCCTGCCCAGATAACGTTATAAAACTACGACAACGAAATAAACGCGTTATCACACCCTTGAACAGTGTTCATCGGGTGGTTCTGATGGCGATTGAGCGAGGAAAATTACAAAACCTGATCTTTGATAATCGGGTTCTTTTCAGTCATCGTGCCTTGGCTGCTCTATTGGGAGTAATATTTAAACTTCCACCGATCAAACAGATACTGGCTTCCAAACAGATACGATCCAGATATCTGGAAGCAGTGTTGAAAAGGATGTAAGGTATTTTGCTCGTTACTAAATTCCGATTTAGTAACGTAATTTTAGCTTATTCCCAAACGTTTAACCTGTTGTATAGCAGGTTTATTTGGTAATTCAACATATTACGAAAGAGGACTTTCCTAACGAGCAAACAGATTCCCGTCCCCAATCAAGTTGAGGACAAGCTTTTGCGGGAATGACAGGCAGGAAGCGGGAAAACTCAGATTTATTTTTTAAAGGGGAGGTTATATGAAAAAGTTTAAAATCAATTCAGCAATATTAATTATCTTATTATTCGTATTCACATTAATTGCAGAAGACAATTTTCATTTTGCCATTTTAGGCGATAGAACCGGTGGAGCAGATCAGCAAGCTTTTGAATTAGTAGTGCAAGAGATGAGTAATCTTCGTCCGGATTTCGTGGTTACTGTGGGAGATTTAGCAGAAGACGGACGAATTCTCAGCGATTGGGATGTTCCCATGGAAACAATGAAAATCTTTGAATGTCCTGTTTATTACACGGCGGGGAATCACGATATTTATGATGAAGCATCAGCAAAAACATTTACAAAGAAAACCGGAAATGACCCGTATTATTCATTTGATTATGGAAACACACATTTCGTTATTTTAGATAATTCTACAGTTTCAAACTATGAAGAAATGGATGAAAGTCAGATTAAATGGTTCACAAAAGATCTGCAAATTAATAAAGAGAAAATCAATATTTATGTTTTCATGCATAAACCATTCTGGGCAAATGCGATTGCAGAGGGAAAGGAAGATTTCATGCATGATTTATTTAAAGAGTATAATGTCGATGCTGTTTTCACCGGACACTGGCATCAATATGCGTACAATGAAATCGATGGAATCGAATATTATCTTGTTGGGAGTTCAGGGGGTATAATGCCAGGAGAAAATGACGAACTGGGAATTTTCTATCAATATTTGTGGTGCAAAGTGGAAGCAGATAAAATTGTTACTTCTCTCATAAAATCCGGAAATATGTTTGATAAAGACCTTGTTACAATCGAGGAAGAGCAACTCTCTTATAATATCCGCAAAAAATTTATTCAAACGAAAAGTAGAATTGAAGATGATTCCAAACCAGACGAATTAAATATTGAAATCAGCATTTATAATGACACTGAAAAAAGCCTTAATGAAAATATAGAAATTCAAAGTAAAGATAATTGGATAGTTACTGAATCTGTAATTCCTGTTTCCATCCGACCCGGAGATACCCTGAAAACTGAATTAATCATTATCAAACAAGGAAATTTCTTCCCTCTTCCTATTATGAAATTTGTTTATCCATTCGGAAGAGAAAAGCATTTTAAATACGAAAAACCATTGAATATCACCCGGATAATCCAGAGCACAAAAGTTAAGAAAATTCCTGAAATCGATGGCAAGATTACCAAGAAAGAAGAGAAAAGAGCATTTATAGTTGATGAGTTCGGAGACGTAGAAGGTGAACTTTCCGATTTAGATAAAACACAGGTCTTCTTTCTGCATGATGATGAATTTCTTTATATCGCAACTATTTGCGAAGAAGAATGTCCGGACAGCCTGAAAGCTGATTTTAGCGGGAGGGATGAGGATGTTTATTATGATGATTCTATGGGATTTTTATTATCTGCTGATGGGAACGTAATTTACCAGCTCTATGTTAATCCCAATGAAGCAATCTGGGATATGAGAACAGATTTGAAAGAGAATAAATATGATAAAGAGTGGAACGGGAATTTTGAGGTTCAAACCAGAATTTTCGAAAATAGCTGGATTGCAGAAATAAAGATTCCTTTAAATGAAATCGGATTTAATGAAGACACCAAAGAAATGAAAATCAATTTCCGCAGATACAGACCTTATGATGATAAAGCTGCTTTCTTTATTCCGGAATGGAGTTATAAATCGGTTAATTCAGGAAAGCTGAGATTGGAAGATTAAAATGAGTAGTTGTATGATAAATAATTTATTAAAATTTTCACGCCATAAAATGTTGTAACTATAGGTTGGTTAGACGCCATAAAATAATTGGCGTGGCATACAGACGTTACAGGCAGTTTTTGTTCTTCTTTTTTATTCACAATTTATACTAATTAAGAGGTGTTAATGAGTTCAAAACAAAAAAGTAATGGTCGATTGTCATTAGGAAACTTAATATTGATAATATTAGCGATAATAAATATCACCTTATATTTGATCGTACAAAGAAAAGAATTAAACGATTACATTTCAGATATAGAATATAGAACTGGAATCCCGTTATTGCTGATAATAAAATTAGGCTTATTAGCCTTATGTGTATATTGGGCATTTTACTTCCTAATTAAAATTTATAAAAATATCAAAAAACCTGATTTATCACAACCTGCACGAGTTTATCAAACATCGACATTCCCAAAACTTCCTCCCGAAAATGATACTAAAAAGATAATCAAGTTTATCATAAAAGAGAAAACCATAAACAAGGAAAAATTAATAAACAAATTTGGATATTCAGAAACAAAAGCAGAACAATATATCGAATTGCTAGCTTCTGCATTTTACATAGAACTTTACCCACCTATTATTCCATTTGCAAATGATAAACTTTTTTCAATAAGTAGCAATGGTCGTCAGTATGCAATTGACAATAACCTTGATTAACACTTATGAAATTTAAAGATCAAAGAATTGCTTGTAACATCGTGTCTGTGGTTGCAGGTAGAAAAGCAGGATGAACACAGCACACGTGCCCATTAATCAACATTCCGCTTCGCTCCATGTTGATTAATGCCGGCGTGCCACTAAAAAAGAGATTCGCAACCGTATC
>JABMPU010000087.1 GCA_013203665.1 Armatimonadota bacterium | reverse complement strand
TTCAATGATGCTACTGTGGATAGAGAATTAATACTTAACGAAACCAGAAAAGAGATTAATGAATTACTCAGGAAATTGGGTAAAGAACCAAAATATGAGATTATTGAGTAAGACTTGAGTTAAGAGGAGCAAAGCGAAACTTGACTTAAGGATTGTGTGGGAAATGTTCTCAGCATTCTGAACTCCACCCGCCTTTGGTGTGTGAAGTCCAGTCTGCTGAAGAAAGGAAAAAAATATTATGAAAACAAGAATGATAATTACGTTTTTTTTGATTATCTTCAGCATATATTCATTGGCAGCAAACGAAAAATTAGATTTGAAGATCGGGACGTATGAAAACTCACCAAAGATATTTACTGATGAGAATGGTAAAATAAGTGGATTCTGGGCTGACATTACAAAGTATATTGCAGGACAGGAAGATTGGGAAATCGAATGGGTTCATGGAAATTGGGATCAATGCCTGCAGAGATTAGAGAAAAATGAAATTGATATTATGGTCGATGTAGGTTTAACTCCATCGAGGCAAGAAAGATTTGCATTTTCAAATGAAACATTACTATTGAGTTGGACAAGAATTTATAAAAAAGAGGGATCTGATATTCACACTATTCTTGACCTGGAAGGAAAGAAGATAGCCGGATTAAAGGGAAGTTTTGATCTTGAAGGACCTGAGGGATTACGAGCAGTTACCAAGAAATTCGAAATCGATTGTGAAATCATCGAAATGGAAGATTATTTAAAAATTTTCCAAGCTATAGAAAATAGTGAAATTGATGCAGGAATAACAGATAAAGATTTTGGAAATATTAATGATATCAATTTTAATATTGAAAAAACTCCAATTATTTTTCAACCGGCTCACATGCAATTTGCATTCTCAAAAGATTCTAACCTTGCTCCATATCTTATGAAAAGAATTGATGCTCGAATAAAAGAGATAAAGCATGATAAGAATTCTATCTATTACAGTTCGATGGATAAATATCTGAGCGGACATGAAAAGATCACTTTTTTCCCTCTCTGGATAAAAATAATTATTGCAATAATAATATGCTTGATAGTCATTGTCTTAATTTTCGACTTTATTCTGAGACGCCAGGTTGTGAAAAAAACAGCTCAATTAAGAAAAAGCGAAGAACAATTCAGATTGTTTGTCGAGAATGTTCCGGGAGTTGTAAGTATTTATAATTGGTATCCTGACGGACATCGTGAGTGTATCTATCAGGGACCTGGATTAAAAGATATAATAGGCGAAGAGTTGGCAAAAAAAATAGATAGAGATCCTGATGAATACATCAAGTTAATACCTGAAGAAGATTTTAAAGCACTGGATGAGGTATCTCTAAAAGCACTTGAAACCAATAAACACTTAGATTGTGAATACCGTCTTAAGGTTGATGATTCGAATATAAAATGGGTTCGTGCTTTGTTCAGTATGATTCCACAAGAAAATGGCGTTATCCTCTGGCAGGGAATAATTTATGATATTACTAAACACAAACGGGCAGTAGAAGAGCTGAAAAAGAGAATGAAGGAACTTGAAATTTTCAATGATGCTACTGTGGATAGAGAATTAGTACTTAACAAAACAAGAAAAGAAATAAATGAATTGCTCAAGGAATTGGGCAAAGAACCAAAATATGATATTGTTGAATAGCAAGACTTGAGTTAGCCATCCGGCACGGAGAGCTGATACTTCGGCAGGGCTCAGTACAGGCTTAAGGATTGCAGATTGCTGGTCGTTCTTAACTCAACGCTTCGCTGTTAAGTCAAGTCCGACCAAAAAGGAAAAATATGAAAATACGAACAAAGCTTGGTGTTTTTCCAATTGCATTAGCTATAATGCTGATTGTATCATTATTAATTACCATTATTATCTCTAAAAATATCGTTCAAAAACAGGTTGGCAACCACTTATTGACAACTGCCCAATCCAGGGCACATAATATTGAAACACTTTTGAATGATAATAAAAAAACTGTTCGGACCCTGTCAGTAGGTATTCCTTTCACAAATGGGTTAGATCCAACAATAGATTATACGAAAAGAATGACTGAATGTAATCTAAGGATAAAAAGAACTATTGAAATTGATCCTGACATTTCCAGAATTCGAGTTCTAAATAAAAACGGTATTGTAATTGCATCCAGTCATGAAGATGTGGGATTTGACCAGAGCGCTGAGGAGATATTTCTAAAAGGAAAAGATAATGTTTATATTGGAGAAATTCACAAATCTGAATATACAGGAAATCTTGTTTTCAGTATTTCAGCACCAATTTTTGTAAGAGATATTTTTTCCGGAGTTTTGATCGTTAATTTTGATATAGAAAAGCAATTGTGTGAAATAGTAACAGATAGAACCGGTCTGGGAAAAACCGGAGAGATATATCTTGTGAATAAAGATGGTTATAGGATAACTCCTTCCATATTTATCGATGATGCAATCTTTAAAATAAAAATAAGCACTGAACAGGTAAACTTGTTTTTAACAGAACACATGGAAGAAGGTCTTCCTGAAAAAATGGAAAAAAAACCAACCGAATACCTGGATTATAGAGGTGAAAAAGTTCTGGGCTTGCACAATTATATTCCTGGGATGCAGTTGTGTTTGATTGCAGAAATTGACGTTGAAGAAGCCTATAAACCTATAAATAAGCAGATCATATTACTGATAATTGTTTTCTCTATTTTACTTGTTCTTACTATAATTGTTGTCATTATAATTTCCAAAGATATTACTTTACCGATTATTAAATTACACGAAGGAACCGAGGAAATTATCAAGGGCAACATAGATTATAAAGTAAGTACTAAAGCAAAGGATGAAATTGGTCAGCTTTCCCGTTCATTTGATATCATGACTACAAGGTTAACAGAATCTCAAAAAGAATTACAAAAACGTGCTGATGAACTCGACGAAAAGGTACAAGAACGAACTGCCGAATTGGAAAAACATTATGAAAAAAAAGAAAAACAACGAATTGCCAATTTATCTGTTTTAAATGATCTCAATAAAACAACGAGGGATTTGAGAGCAGAAATAAATGAGCGCGAGCAGGCAGAAGTTGCTCTAAGGGAATCCCAGGAAAGATTTCAAGATATCGTAACCAATACCGGAGATTGGATCTGGGAGACAGATGAGAAAGGATGCTACACATATTGCAGTCCTGTTGTAAAACAGGTTCTTGGCTATGAAGATAAAGAAGTTCTCGGAAAACATTTTTATGATTTTTTTATTCCTGAGAAAAAAGAGGAAATGAAAAAAGTTGCCTTAAAATCTTTTACTCAAAAAAAACCTTTTAAGAATTTCATAAATAGAAATATTCATAAAGATGATTATGAAGTTATTCTTGAAACCAGTGGTGTTCCAATGCTTGATGATAAAGGAAATTTAGTAGGATATCGTGGAGTTGACAGGGATATCACTGAGCGAATACAAGCTGAGAATGTACAAAGAGCATTATATGACATTTCCAATACTCTGAATACAGTTGATAATTTGCACGAACTCATCATAAAGATAAGAGAATACCTGGGAAATGTGATCGATACTACAAATTTCTATGTGGCTTTATACGATGAAAAAGCTGATATGATCTCTCTTCCTTTTGATGTTGATGAAAAAGATGAATTTGAAACTTTTCCTGCCGGTAAAACCCTTACTAAATATGTAATCCAATTAGGAGAGCCTTTATTCGCTCCACGCAAACTTCAAGATGAATTAAACAAACAGGGCAAAATTGACATAATTGGAACTCGCTCCGAAATCTGGCTGGGTGTTCCCCTGAAAGTTGAAAACATAATAATCGGAGTTATTGCGGTTCAAAGCTATGTTGATCCAAATCTTTATTCTGAGAAAGATATTGATATTTTAACTTTTATTTCGGAAGAAATAGCTCTTGCCATCAAACATAAACAGGCAGATGAAAATATTCGGCATTCTCATAAAGAATTGAAAGAGCTTCATAGAGGTCTGGAAATAAAAGTAAAAAAAGCAGTAAATGAATTAAGAGAAAAAGATCACATCATTATTCAGCAGTCACGTCATGCAGCCATGGGAGAGATGATCGGAAATATTGCACATCAGTGGAGACAACCGCTTCAAGCAATTGCCGGAATCATTCAAAATTACGAAGATGCTTATGAGGATGGAACTCTCGATATGGAATATATTGAAAAACACACGGATAAAATAATGGATATTCTCACTGAGATGTCCAGAACCATCGATGATTTCAGGTTCTTCTTCAAGCCGAATAAATTAAAAGAAAATTTCAATGTAAAAGATATCATTAATAAAACCATCAAGTTTTTAGAAAGCAGCTTAAATTTTAATCAGATTAAAATTTTTCTCGATTTAGAAGAGAATTGTATTATTAATGGCTTCCAAAATGAATATTCGCAAGTAGTCCTTATTATTCTTTCCAATGCCAAAGATGAGCTTGTAGAGAGGAAAATCAAAGATAAAAAGATTAGCATTGTTTTAAAGAAAATTGAGGATAAATTTGTTTTAAGGATTTCCGATAATGCCGGAGGAATCACCAAAGAAGTTATGTCCAAGATTTTTGACCCGTATTTCACCACCAAAGAACAGGGCAAAGGAACCGGAGTTGGTTTGTATATGGCTAAGATGATAATAGAAAAGAATATGGGTGGTAAACTGACAGCGAGAAACTTAAAAGACGGAGCAGAATTCAGGATTGAGGTTTAACGGATTGCGTGGTGCGAGGTTCCTTCCGAACTCTGGCAGTTGCTGAATTCGGAACGGTAAAAAAAACACCTATACTTTATGAGGGTGAACTTGAAAGTGAATATGTCTAACTTGAAAATATTCCTAATTAAGATGGAAAAAAAATTAAAAAAGAGATGAAATTTTTACTTTTATAAACAGTATCATCTAAGAGGAGATCTAAATGAGAAAATTAAGTTTTGTTATACTTTTTCTTTTATTTAGTTCGATTTTGTTTTCTGCAAATTCACAAATTGATAGTCTATTTTATCGATATCAATTCACAGATGGTTTAGAAAGGATTGACCTTATAAATCAAATAGCAGAAGAATTGAGTGTTCACTCACCTAATCAATCTCTGAGCTGGGCAGGATATGCTTTAATTTTATCCGAAGAAATGAATTACGATAAAGGGAAAGCATATGCTCTGGAAAATATTGGGTCTTGCCACTACTCTCTAAAACTGTATAAAAGAGCTTTAGATTATTATCAACAGTCCTTACAAATTGAGCAATCTTTAAATAATAAGGAAGGTGAAGCAAGGACTTTGAATGATATTGGATTGGCTTATCAACAATTAAACGATTATGATAAAGCATTGGAAATTTTTCTTAAATCGCTTATCATCAATGAACAGATTGGTAATAAAAAAGGTTCTTCCCAATCACTGACAAATATTGGGAATTTATACTGTTTTCGCAATGAAAATGAAAAAGCTTTAGCCTATCATCTAGATGCTTTAACAATCTATGAAGAAATCGATGATAAAGTAAATATTTCCAAAGGTCTGAATAATATTGCTTCTATTTATGTATATTGGCTAGAGTATGAACAAGCTTTAGAATATTATCAGCGCTCTTTAGAAAATTATAAAGAAATTGGTGATGAAAATGGTATAGCAACCACAATGCATTATATTGGTCTTACTTATCAAAATTTGCAGAATTTTGAGCAGGCATTGATTTATTTTTTGAAAGCAAAGAAAATCTATGAAAAAATCGGAAATAAATCGGGAGATGCAGAATCTTCCATTAATATTGCTTCAATATATCTGAAATCAAATGATTTTGTTCAAGCCGCAAATCATCTTGAAAAAAGTTTAGAATTGGCAAAAGAGGTCGAAAAGAAAGATTTAATTCAAGAGAATTATTTGCTTTTTTCCAATTTATTTTCATCCCAATCTGATTTCAAGAAATCCTTGGAATATTACAAACTCTATTCTGATTTTAAAGACAGCATTATTACTGTTGAAACTGACGAAGAAATAAACAAATTAAGAACTGGTTATAACAAAGAACAAAGCAAAATAATGAATGAAAGCAACTTAATAAAACAAGAACGTCTTTTTTCTAAAGTATTGGAGCTTAGGTTGTTTCTTATTATTCTTTTTGGCACTCTATTTGTAATGTTACTTTATTATGTATATTGGACCAAAAAGAAAGATAACCGAGATTTACAAATTCAAATTATTGAACGCAAAAAAGCTGAGGAAGAGGTTACAAAATCTCATGAAGAATTGAAAGAACTTCATAAAGGTCTTCAAAAGAAAGTTAAAGTAGCTGTAAAAGACATTCGCAAAAAAGATCATATCATCATCAAACAATTCCGCCAGGCTGCCACAGGAGATATGATTGCTAATATTGCTCATCACTGGAGGCAGCCAATCACAGCAGTTGGTGCAATAGTTCAAAGCTATGAAGACGCTTTGGAAGATGGTATGCTCGATCAGGATTATTTAGAAGAAAAAACAGATGAAGTAATGGATATACTCACTAAGATGTCCAGAACCATCGATGATTTCAGAACTTTCTTCAAACCAAATAAAGTAGCAGAACGGTTTTATCTTAAAGAAAACCTGGAAAAAGTTTTAAGATTTGTATCAACAAGTCTGGAAGTTCAAAAGATCAAGTTGGAAACTGATTTTACTCATGATTCTCGTATTGTGGGTTTTGCAGGTGATTTTTCACAAACGATCATGAATATTCTGGATAACTCCAAATGTGCCTTTGAGGAACGAAAAATTAAAAATCCGAAAATAACAATTTCATTAACAAAAGAAGATGATAAAAATGTTATAATTATTAAAGATAATGGTGGAGGAATTCCGGAAGATATTATAGATAAAATATTTGATCCTTATTTTTCAACTTGGGAAGTAGGAAAAGATATAGGAATCGGGCTCTATATGGCTAAGATGATTATTGAAAAGAATATGGGTGGCAAATTAACAGCATGCAATATCGGAGAAGGAGCTGAATTCAGGATTGAAATCTAGCGGGGTGCGGGATTCGAGTTGCAAGTTGCGAGGTGCGAGTTATGGGGTGGACGCGGGTCGTGATAAACGTAGAGAATGCGACTCGTGAACAAGTAGGGAGTTGCCGGATAAGTTTCGGAAAGTTAGCGAGAATGAGACCCTTCGTGAGTTCGAGAGTTTAGAATTTCTCAGGGAGACAAACAGTTGTTCAGGGTGAGGGATTTCTCTCCTTTGGAAACTTTTGTCAATTGCTAAACATGTCCTTTTCGGATGTAATATAATGGCATAATTTTTTCGTGCTTCTTAGTATTATTTACCTACTTCCACAAGGAAAAATGACTGTATCAGAGTAGCTGAACAATCTCTTCTTAAATATGCTTGTGACACGCCACTTTCTTATTGACAAAATTATGAAGGTTTCAATTTTTCATTCTAAAAAAAAGCAAAATATTGATGTAGGAGTGAAAATTGAAAAACATTTTAGTGATGGGTGCTGCCGGACAGATCGGTTCTGAACTGGTTCCTGCAATACGCAAGATTTACGGCAATTCCAATGTTATTGCTTCCGATATCAGAACAGATGTTTCAGAGGTCTTAAAAGAGGGACCTTTTGAAATCGTAGATTGTCTTGACTCAACAAAAATAAAAGATGTAATCACGAAATATAAGATCGACACGGTATATAATCTTGTTGCTCTTCTCTCTGCAGTTGGAGAAAAAAATCCACAGCTTTCCTGGAAGATAAATGTTGGTGGATTGATGAATCTTCTGGAACTTGCCCGCGAACTGAAATTTGCCCTTTTCACTCCCAGTTCCATAGGTGCGTTCGGGCTTTCCACACCACACGATAATACACCGCAGGATACGATCCAAAGACCTAATTCGATGTATGGAGTTACCAAGGTTTCCGGTGAACTTCTGTGCGATTATTATCATCAAAAATATGGTATCGATACTCGTGGAGTTAGATATCCTGGAATTATTTCCAATGTAACTCCACCCGGTGGTGGAACCACGGATTATGCTGTTGATATCTATTATAAAGCTATTCAAGAGAAGAGATTCACCTGCAACCTGAAACCCGCAACTTACCTGGATATGATGTATATGCCGGATTGCATTCGTGCAGGAATTGAGATAATGGAAGCTGTTCCTTCCAAACTTATTCACAGGAATGCTTTTAATGTTGCTGCAATGAGCTTTGAACCGGAAATGATAGCTGCTGAAATCAAAAAGCATATTCCAGAATTCACGATGGATTACGACATCGATCCTGTCCGACAGACAATTGCAGAAAGCTGGCCCAACAAAATGGATGATACAGCAGCTTTTGATGAATGGGGCTGGAAACATGAATATGACCTTCCTAAAACAACTGAAGATATGTTAGAAGTACTTACAAAAAAGTTAAAATGATTTATAATTATCTTTATGGTGAATAAATGATTAATAGAAAACCTTCGTGTCTTCGTGACTTTGTGGTAAAAAAATGATCTATGGAATTGGAATCGATATCATCGAAGTGGAGCGAGTGAAAAAACTTATTTCTCAAAAAGATAAGTATCTTAAAAGAATTTATACTGAAACTGAAATTGAATATTGTGAAAAATTTAAAAGAAAAGAACAGGAATATGCTGGTCGTTTTTCAGCTAAAGAAGCTTTTTCCAAAGCAATGGGCACGGGTATTAGCCATGGAATAAAATTTAATGAGATTGAAATTATAAATGATGAACTGGGAAAACCGGAAATAAACCTTTTTGGTTTCACAAAAGAATATTTTCAAAAAAAAGGATTGAAAAATATTTTTGTTTCGATTTCTCATTTAAAAGAATATGCCACAGCAGTTGTTGTTATTGAAAAATAGAAAATATAAAGGAGTTATAAAAATGTCAAACATAGGTTCGTATGATGAAAGATTAAAAAATTTCGACTGGTCGATTTCCGAAAAGGAACTCGGTTACAAAGATGGAGATGTAATTAACATCGGCTGGTATTGTACCGATCGGATCTGTGAGATGGGAAAGGCAGATAAACTTGCTCTCATCTGGGAAGGTCTGGGTGGAGTTGAAAAGAAATTTACTTTCAATGATGTTCGCATAAACAGCAACAAATTCGGTGCTTTCCTGCGAAGTCTGGGAATAAAAAACGAAGACAGAGTTTGCCTTTTTATGGATAAAATTCCTGAACTTTACATTGGATTTCTGGGAGTTCTGAAGATCGGTGCAATTGCTCAACCGCTCTTTTCTGCTTTCGGAGATGAATCGCTCCACGTAAGATTGGATAATGCCAAAACAACAGCAATTATTACTCAAAGAAAGCACGTAGGGAAAGTTCGTAAACTTATTGAAAAAAGCCCGTATCTTAAGCACGTTATCATCGTAAATCATGATGGGAAAAAAACTTTGAAAGAGAGAGAATTAACCTTTGATATGGAAGCTTATGAAGAGCCGAAAGATTTTGAGATTTTCCTAACCAAAGCAGAATCCTCTTCAGTTCTTCATTATACTTCGGGAACAACCGGACAGCCAAAAGGCGTGAAACATGTTCATTATTCTCTCATCTCGCAATATCTCACAACCAAATGGGTTCTCGATCTTCAGGAAGATGATATTTACTGGTGTACTGCAGATCCTGGTTGGGTTACGGGAACTTCTTATGGAATTATCGGTCCCTGGAGTATAGGAATTACTCAATGCGTTCTCGATACCGGATTTTCCGCATCTTCCTGGTACGAGTTTATCCAGAAACATAAAATTACCATGTGGTATTCAGCTCCCACAGCAATTCGTTCTTTGATGAAAGCTGGAGATGAAATTATCAAAGAATATGATCTTTCATCTCTCAGGCATCTGGCAAGTGTGGGTGAACCGCTTAATGCGGAAGCTGTAATCTGGTCTGGCAAAGTATTTGGTCATGAATTTCTGGATACTTACTGGCAGACAGAAACCGGCTCGATGATGCTGACGAATTTTCCTGATATGAAGATCAAACCGGGTTCGATGGGAAAACCTTTTCCGGGAATCACAGCAACTATTCTCGATTCAAAAACTTTTGAACCCATAACGGAAACTGGAAAAATCGGACTTATCGGTTTCAAACCCGGCTGGCCTGCAATGATGAGAACTTACTGGAATAATGAAGAAACATACAAATCAAAGTTCAAAAACGGCTGGTATCTGCCCGGTGATAGATCGACTATCGATAAAGACGGTTATTTCTGGTTTGTAGGGCGTGATGATGATGTTATTAATACCGGCGGACATCTCGTGAGTCCATTCGAAGTGGAATCTGCACTTCTGGAACACGAAGCGATTGTCGAATCTGCTGTTGTGGCAAAACCGGACGAGGTAAATATGGAAGTCGTAAAAGCTTTTGTTACGCTTAATTCCGGCTACGAAATCGATGATATGCTGGAACTTAATATAATGAATTTCATCAGAAAGAAACTTTCACCTTTGGCCATGCCGCAGGAAATCGAATATGTAGATTCCCTTCCCAAAACAAGAAGCGGAAAAATCATGAGAAGGCTTCTTCATGCTAAAGAGTGGGGAGAAGATATCGGGGATACTTCCGGCTTGGATGATGATGAATAAAGTATTACCACCAAGTCACTAAGACACTAAGTTTTTTTCTTTGTGACTTTGTGTCTTTGTGGTTAAGTTTTATTAAAAATAGAAGGAGAAAAAATGGAAGAAATGAAAGATGTAATTTTAGAATATGTTATTGAAGAATACGTTGAAGACGAAGACGAGGAAATGACTTACGATACACCGCTTATTTCCGGCGGGATAGTGGATTCGTTCTCGATGGTTTCACTCAAGAGATTCCTGGAAGCGAAATACAAGATTTCCATTCCGGATGAAAAAGCTTCACCGGAAGCGTTTGATTCAGTTAATAAGATCGTAGAATTAGTAAAAGAATTTATTGGATAAACCTAAATCTGAAAAAAGGATGGAAACTTGACTTATCCGGCAGCTGCCGGATGAGTTAAGTTAAAAAGATTGTAGAGAACTTAAGTCAAATCATCCGGCAGTTGCCGGAGCACTTAACTCAAGTTTTCAGGCTAAACCGTTCAGAAGGTTAGAAAAAAAATAAGGAGTAAAATATGGGTTATAGTGATAAAGTAAGAAAAATGTATCAGGAGCAGATCAAAGGCATTCAAGATGCAGGTATCTTCAAACAGGAAAGATTCATCCATTCTTCCCAAGCTGCCGATATCGAGGTTGAATATCCTACCGGGTCTTCATTGAAAAAAGTTATTAATATGTGTGCAAATAATTATCTGGGACTTTCCAGTCATCCGGAAGTTGTGAAAGCAGCACACGAAGGACTGGATTCTCGTGGATATGGAATGTCTTCAGTTCGCTTTATCTGCGGAACTCAGGATATTCATAATGAACTGGAAAAGAAAGTTACGGAATTCCTGGGAACAGAAGATACAATCCTTTTTCCAAGCTGTATGGATGCAAATGCCGGAGTTTTTGAAGCTATTCTAACCGATGAAGATGTGATGATCTCAGACCGTCTGGTTCACGCTTCCATCATAGATGGAATCCGTCTTTGCTCTGCGATGCACGATACTTTTAAACATTCCAATATGGGTCATCTTGAAAAGAAACTTATACTTTATGCAGATAAAAGATTGAAGGTCGTTATTACAGACGGTGTGTTCAGTATGGATGGAGATACAGCCAAGCTCGATGAGATGGTTGCACTCTGCGATAAATACGACGCGATGCTTTTTGTTGATGATTCTCATTCCACCGGATTTATTGGTAAAACCGGTCGTGGAACTCATGAACATTGCGGTGTTTTTGGAAAAATAGATATTATCACAACAACATTTGGAAAAGCTCTCGGTGGTGCTTCAGGCGGATGTGTTTCCGGTCGTAAAGAATTAGTGGAGCTGTGCCGTCAGAAAGCACGTCCTTATCTTTTCTCAAATACAATGGCTCCGGTTATTGTGGCAGGAGTTTTGAAGGTTTTGGATATTTTATCTCAAAGTACAGAAAGAAGAGACAAGCTGGAAGCAAATACAGAATACTGGCGTAAAGGTTTAACTGAAGCAGGATTTGTTTTGCAACCCGGAGATACTCCGATAGTTCCTGTGATGCTATTCAATGCAAAACTTTCACAGGATTTCTCAAAAGATCTATATGACGAAGGAATTTATGCTATCGGGTTCTTCTTTCCTGTAGTTCCAAACGGAAAAGCTAGAATCAGAACACAGATCTCTGCCGGACACGAAATTCATCACCTGGATAAAGCATTGGAAGCCTTCATTAAAGTAGGAAAGAAGTACGACATCCTGGGAAAAACTAAACAAGAAATTATTCAGATGTATGGATTATAAATTGCATAACCTTCCGAAGTTTTTATAACTTCGGAAGGTTAAGAATAATGAATTTCAAATAATAAAAATGAGGAGAATGTGTGGAAAAGAAAAATGACTATAGAATAAGCTTTTTCAAACCTACAACTGCTCTCTCGAGAACAAACAGAAATTTGGTTATTTTGTTAGTGATCATCTGGGCAGTAGCAATTTTTGGCTTCCAAATTTTGCTGAGAGTTATGCAAAAACCTGTTCCTGAAAGTTCAATGAAAACTTTCGAGAAAGTTTGGAGTAACATAGAACAAGGTATTGCAACACAAGAGGAAAAGGTAGATTTTACAAATTCGGTATTATCAGTTCTGGGAAAATCTGTATTAATTTCAGATCCTGCCAGTAGATTGGTCTTGATCAACGCTGTCAGTTCTACAATTTACGGTTTGATACCTGAAGAAGCAAA
Organism: Armatimonadota bacterium; assembly: GCA_013203665.1. GTDB lineage: Bacteria > Cloacimonadota > Cloacimonadia > Cloacimonadales > TCS61 > JABMPU01. The sequence continues at coordinate 33,037 of JABMPU010000087.1, read as the reverse complement.
AGAAACATTTCTGACGGAGGTTGCAAACTTCGAAAAGAAAAAGGAAAATATTCAATCGTTACAAGACAATGATTATTTAAAAGCAAAGGCAAATATCATCAACAGGCTTGCACCTTTATTGAACTTGGAGCCATATAGTCTGAAAGCAAAATTACTTCCTCTTGTTATTTCAGCATCGGAAATGGAAATATTCAAACCTGATAACAAAGAAAAATTACCAGATATTATGAAATTATATTTAGTTCATAATAGATCGATTTTGACAGATACGAATTTTTTAGGATTCCCATTTCATTATTTCTATACAGCAATATTTTTGCTGATTATGTTCGTTGTTTTGTGCTGGATTTACTGCTTCCTAATCGACAGAGTTCATTCCAAGCTCGGTACTGACGAGAAAAGCTAAAAGGAGAGACGAATGAAAAAAATAACATTCTTAATATTATTACTTTTAGCTACTTTTCTAAGTGCTTCAAATGCAACAGCTCTGGAAGGAAGTTTCAAGGTCGGACCTGCGATTATTCTAATTTCAATCCTTGTTCTTTTTGTTATGGTTGGATTATTCTTCCGGGCAAAAGACACCACCGATTATTATGCTGCCGGAAGAGGTGTTTCACGCGTTGGCTCAGGAATGGCAATTGCCTCGAATTGGATGAGTGCCGCTTCTTTTCTGGGAATGGCAGCTTTGATGTATGGATCAGGTTATCACGGACTGGCTTTTGTTGTTGGTTGGACAGGTGGATATGTTCTATTGTTGATCCTAATGGCAGGTCAGATTAGGAAATATGGTAAATATACAGCTCCCGATTTTATCGGTGACAGATATTATTCATCTGCACTAAGAGCTACTTCCGCTGTAGTCGCTATCTTAATTTCAATTTCATATTGTGTTGGACAATTCGGAGGAATCGGTCTGATGTTCAAATGGGTAATGGGAATTGATTATCTTTGGGCAGTAATTATCGGAAGTTCTGTAGTTCTTACCTATACTTTGATCTCCGGAATGCTCGGAGTAACAAAGAATATGCAGATCCAGTATGTGATTATTATAATCTCATTTCTGATCCCATTATTTATCTTAACTTATAAATTCGATTATTTCTGGGTGGTACCGCAAATCGGTTATGGAGCAGTAGTAACGGACATTGTGCAAGGAATTCCTGCTCCGGAAACAACAAGTCTTGTAAATTCTTTCGGACATAATTTCGCCATTTTACCGAGTCCTGAATATGCAATGCCTTGGGATCCGGCTACGGGAAAAACTTTCTTTCAGTGGATGGCAATAACTTTCTCGCTTATGGTCGGAACAGCTGGACTACCGCATGTTATCCAGAGATTTTATGTAGTTCCAAAAGCGAGAGATGCAAGATGGTCCGTTGTCTGGGGATTATTTTTTATCTGCATTCTTTATTGGAGTGCTCCGGTATTTTCAGCATTTGGAAAAATTCTTTCTGCAGATCCTGAAATCGGAATTTTAGCCAAAGATGCGATCGTTGTATATACAGCTCAACTCGGAGATATTAATCCTTTGATCGTCGGGCTTCTGGCAGCGGGTGGAGTTTCAGCAGCATTTTCAACGGTTTCGGGGCTATTAGTTGCCGGTTCTTCTGCTTTTTCTCATGACCTGTATTTCAAAGTAATCAATCCGAAAGCAGATCCGAAAACTCAACTCAGAATGGCTCGACTTGCAACTGTATTGATGGCTATAATCGTGATGTGTCTGGCGATGTTAAAATTAGCATTGATCGGACAGCTTGTTGCTTTGGCATTTTCACTTGCGGGTTGCACGATTTTTCCTTTATTCCTACTTGGAATATGGTGGAGCGGTTCGAATAAAAAAGGAGCAATTGCAGGTTTATCTGCAGGTCTTTTAGTCACTGCAATCTCTCTAACCTACTTTGTGGCAGGAAAAGCCGGAGCAACACTGCCTTTCCATTCGTTTGTTTCGTATTGGCTGGGAGCGTGGTATTTTGCCTGGATAGGTGCTCCTCTGGCAATCATCACAAATATAGTTGTATCCAATATGACCAAAGAAACACCTATAGAAATCAGGAAGTTCTTAGTGGAGCAGGTTCATACATAAAAACAATCTTTTCAGATGAAGAGATTTTCCAAAAAAATCAGGCTTAATTGCCTGATTTTTTTTGGAGTTTAAACTTATTTAATAAGAAAACAAGGAGTTGTATTCATGTTAAAGGATATATTCAAATTGAATAGTAGAAGCAAAAAGCTGATTGCTATTATGGTTATCATTTCTATTATTTGTATTTTAATTGCACATTTTTATTACAAAAATCTAAATTCAACTTTAGATCCACGAACTGCTATAATCCAGGAATTATACAAAAAATATAGTAAATATGTAAATGATAATGATTTTGTGAAAGTTTTAACTGTGTTAGATTCTATAGAAAACGAATACAAAAAAATCGAACATTACGAACAATCTTATGAAGTTGGTGTGGTCTATACCAATAAATCTGCGGTTTATCTTACTATGGCATTATATGTGACACAGGATGAGGATGAAAGAACAGGTTTTCTGAATGTGTCCGAGGAATTTCTGAATAAAGGTATTGAATATTATACGATTTGGGAAAACAAATACAAAAATCTAAATAAAGCTGAATTAAAAGATTTAGTGAGCAGTGAATTTGCCGGAACCACAAAACAGAAGATTATTAATAGACGCATCAAAGACATAAAACTTGCTTTGCAAGAGATCAATAGAAGATACTCGGTTGCCTACACAAATCTGGGAATTGTGAAACGGCATCAAATGAAGCAGATTGAAGCTGTGGAGTGCTATGAAAGAGCGATAGAATATTGGGAAAACAATTATACTGCAAAAAGTAATTTGAGCGTTTTACTGGGTGGAAAACCGATCAAACGAAGTTTCCTGCAAAAGCTGTTTCCTCCGGAAAAGAAATAGGAAACTGAATCGAAGAAAAGACACTACGGATGGTTGAGGAACGAAATCTTCGTAATTTTCAGGAAGTAAAAGTCAACTGTTGCGAAGGTTTAGCAAGAAGAATTCCTCTGTATGTAACCATTCGCAAGGTTTCAATCTTACACTGATCCATCAAGAAAATCAAAATTGAGCATAGTCTGAAAAGAGGATATTTTTGAAAGAACATTCCTCAGGTTCAATCTTTCAATGTCGGAAATCGAGTTCAAGTCTATTTCATCATTTACCTTCCTTAATTCTGTATGAGAAATGATCTGAGTTGAAAAGCGGATTCTCCATAAATAATCAAAAACATATATCATCTCTATGAAAGTCTTTTTTTGAGTCACATTCAAGTCGATCAATTTTCTCAATCTGGCAAGAGTGCTGACTTCCTGAATTTTATATTTAAGAGCATAAATCCTGGCAATAATTTCAAGCGGTTTTATATTCTCTTTGATGTTCATTGTTTTTACACCATCTTTTGTTTCAGTACGGATTCGTCCAAGCAAATTCAAAGGAGCTTTATATGTCAGGCAATTTTTTGCAAAATGGATAAAAAACTGTGGGTTCTGTTCAGTTAATTTCAGAATATGTTGCTGCAATTCTTCAACAAGGTTTGTCTCTCCAAAAACACAATGTATATCCAGGAAAATGTTTACTTCCAAAATAGATTCCGGAGTTGCCTTCAAAATCCAATCGGAAAATTGATTTTTCCATTCCGAGAGGGAAAGACACCATTTGGGATTTACAGCCATGATTCCACCCGGACAGAATGGATATCCGGCTTTATTCAGTTTGGAACATACTCCATCAGCAAGATTTAGGAAATATCTTCTGACCTTCATCAGGTCATATTTCTCAACATCAGCGAATACAAGAGCATTGTCCTGATCGGAGAACATAGTCATTTCATGACGGGCATTGCTTCCCAGAGACAAAAATGCGAAAGGAACAGGTGCTTCCCCGGAAGCTTTCAGAGAAATATTAATGAACTTTTTGATCGCAGCATCGAACATTCTTCCTATAGTTTGTTTGAGGGCTTCCGGATTGGTTCCTTGATTTGTCATCTCCCAGATCAACAAAGGTAATCTATTCAAAGTAAAAATAACGTGTCCAACGCTTTTGCTATTCTCTATTTCCCGCAACAATTCAGCAGGTAATCCACCATATAATTTTGCAATATCAGAAAGTTCTATGATCCCGATTATTATGTTATTTTCATTTTGGATATACAAAGAATCTATTTCTTTCTTTTCCAGAATGTTCAAAGCAGTAAGAACGAGAGTATCCGAACTGATGATAAGTTCCGAAGATATTTTGTTTTGTTCTTTTTCCAGTAAAGGTCGGCAAACATCTCCGACTTTTTTGGAAATGAATAAATGCCCATCCTGGTTTTGAAATCCACCAAAAGATTTGAAAACTTCGTTAGCTTCTTTATGAACGATCTGTCTGAATGAAATAACATGCCCGTTTTTCTTGGAAAAAAATATGCGTGAAGTTGTGATTATTACATCGAGAACTTTTCCGCTTTTTGTCTTTACTTGAGCTTCAAATTTTGCTGATTTTGTCTTTCCCGATAAAAGTTGTTCAAGGTGAGTAATCGCTGTCTTATTTATTACTTTATTCTGAGTCAGTAAATTCATTATGTTCATAGAAGCCAGCTCTTCTTCAGAGTAGCCTAACATTCGTTGTAAAGTCAAGTTTGAATAGATATTTTTTCCGGTAACTTCAAGGATAAAACCTTCATTTGAGGCTACTACCAATGCTCGATACCTGTCTTTTGCTTCTCTGAGACCGGTTTCTGCTCGCAATCTGTCATGTTCAATTCTTCGACTTTGAAGAATGACATTAACCAAGATAAAGATCAGAACCAGTGATATAGAACCAAAAACCAACAAAAGCTTATTCGTTAACCTGTTGATTTCTTCTTCAACATCATTGATATAAATCCCTGTTCCGATGATCCAATTCCAATGAGGTATTCCCCTTACATAAGATAGTTTCGGAACAGTTCGGGAAGTATCATCTTTCCACTGCCATAAATATTTCAGATATCCTTCATTGTTTTCCTTTACAATACGAACAAATTCTACAAAAAGTTTCTTCCCACTTTTATTCTTTATATCTTTATAATCTGAAAGATCTATTCCGATCAGATCAGTTCTATAAGGATGCATAATCATTTTTGGATACATATAGGTTATCCAGAAATAATCTTTGTTTTCATCTCCGTAACGCATCTCCTTAATCTGAGAAGCTGCTTTTTCTTTTGCCAAATTTTCTGGTAATATTCCCATTTTTTCTTGTTCGATGAAATATTCGATCACACTTACTGCAGAAGCGGTAAGTTCTTTGATCATTTCTTTTTTCCGGTTCATCATGTTTGATCTGAAAACAGGAACTACGATTACGAAAATGGATGTTACAAATAAAATTATTGCAATTATTGTTGGAACTACGATCCTGTAAATAAATCCTTTGGAAAGATTTCCTGAAAATTTGTTTTTTTGTGAGTATTTTTTACCTTTGAAATATTCACTTAATTCTTCCTGGCTCAAAATAGTTTCAGATTCAGCTTGTTCATCGTTATCATGATATTTTTCCGCAAATGTTCCGTTTTCAAAATCCTCACGGGTTGGGAGATAACCGTTATAATCATCTTTAAGATGACACTCGAAGACACCTTTGATCTGCTCTTTTGTGTATTTCCCTTTAAATTCTTCATAAGCTTCCTGAAAAGCTTCAATGCAATGACGGAATTTGCGATGATCATAAGGATCGTAACCCTGAAAGCGTCCTGAGTGCATGAAAATATTAAAATTCTCAGCGTCAAAAAGTCCATCGATCCACTTGTGGATATCTTCAGCACGGACTCCGACAATCTTTTCAGTTCTATCAGCATGTTTTGATATTTTCATTTATTTTACCCGATTTCAAACTGACTCAGTTCCTAAAAGAATGGATAATAATGTCAATTGAAAAAATAGAATTGTCGCAAAGAACTCAAATAAATATCCATTTTCTACGATTTACAAAAAGTTCAAGAATTATAGTATTGATAATTTAATTATTTTTCCTTTTTGATTTCTTTTAGCTCTTCTTAACTTCGTGGTAAATCATTTCAAAATAAAACTTGGCAGTTTAAATGTGCATATATTATTTGTAAAATATGAAAAATAGTATTTTATATATCGTTCCGACTCCGATCGGAAATCTGGAAGATATAACTTTAAGAGCGATCAAGGTCCTGAAATCCGTTTCCATTATTGGCGCAGAAGACACACGAAATTCAGGGAAATTGCTTAAAAAATTTAAGATCAAAACTCCCATGTTCAGTTATCATAAATTCAATGAACGCTCTCGTGTGGAAAAAATTCTGGATAAGCTGAAAAATGGGGAAGATGTTGCCATCATTTCCGATGCAGGCACTCCCGGTATTTCAGATCCAGCTTCGATCATTATAAAAGCTGCGATCGAAATCAATATCAAAGTTGAAACATTACCCGGTGCAACGGCTTTTATTCCAGCTCTGGTTTCTTCAGGATTAGTTTCGGAACGATTCTATTTTGCCGGATTCCTTCCTGAAAAAAAATCGGAGAAAAATAATCTTTTAAAAGAACTGAAAAATATCAAAGATACAATCATTTTTTACGAAGCTCCACACAGATTAATTAAGTTTCTATCTGGACTAAAAAAGGTTTTTGGAAATCGGAAGATCGTCATTGCACGTGAGCTTTCAAAATTATACGAAACATACTACAGAATTACAATTGATGAAGTTCTGACAAACCCGGATATGATAATCTTGAAAGGTGAATTCGTGATCATAGTGGAAGGTGCACAAGAAAAAGAATATTCAAATGCAGAATTATTAGAAATGCTTCAAGCTGAACTCGGTAAAGGTAAATCGAAAAAAGATATAATAAAAAAAGTTATGGAAAAAACAAGCGTTTCTAAAAACAGGATATACTATCTGGCATTGAAACTTTAAATTAATCGAGCACTTTTTCAATATTATCGTATAAAAAATTCTCTTATCCAAATCCCAGCTTGGATATGTTCTTTCTAAGATTCTAAACTGGAGCTTGGAAACCAGAGGAAATTAATTGACTTGAAATCAGGATAGAAATTTCTTAAACTAAAGAAAATTAATAAGGAGAATCTTATGTTCCCAGGTGGAAAAAAAGGTATGAAAGACCTGATGAAACAGGCGCAGAAAATGCAGCAGGACCTTGCAAAAGCTCAGGAAGAACTGGCTAATAAAATCGTGGAAGGTTCTTCCGGTGGTGGAATGGTAACAGTGAAAATGAATGGCAAAAATCAAATTATTTCTTTGAAGATAGATAAAGAAGTAGTTGACCCTGAAGATGTGGAAATGTTGGAAGACCTAATCATTGCTGCTATAAATGAAGCCCAGGAAAAGATTTCTCAAACCAGTCAGGATGAATTAAGCAAATTGACGGGTGGGATCAATATCCCGGGAATGTTTTAGTGTTTTCCGGTTTATTAGCAGAACTGGTCCAGAATTTAAAGAAGCTACCCGGCATTGGATCTAAATCTGCCCAACGGCTGGCTATGTATCTTATCAGTATGGAAAAAGTAAATGCTCTTGAACTAGCAGAGTCGATTCAAAATACCGTAAAAAACTATAAAAATTGTTCTGTTTGTAATATGCTCACTGAAAATAATCCATGCCATTTTTGTTCGGATTATACTCGTAATCAAAATCAATTATGTATTGTTGAAAATACTCAAGATATTTATCTGATAGAAGACACAAATGAATTCAAAGGCAGATATTTCGTTCTGAATAATCTTCTTTCTCCTTTGGATGGAATTGGGTCGGATGAAATAAATTTTCCTAAACTTTTGGAATTATTAAAATCAGATGGAATTGATGAAATCATTCTTGCTTTAAATCCATCAGCAGAAGGTGAAAGTACAATCAGTTTTCTTGCTTCTCAATTTGAAGAATTGAAAGTTAAAGTTACACGCCTTTCAACCGGATTGCCTTTTGGTGGCGATATCGAGTATACAAGCTCGTTAACACTTGGAAATGCTCTTAAAAGGCGTTATTCGGTTAAAGATTAATAAGGGTTTGAAATTGAAATATTATCCTAAACTATTTCTGATTTTATTTGTTCTGTTTCTGCTATCTTGTGGTCATCGAAAAAGTCCAACTGGTGGGAAAAAAGATACTGAAAGTCCAACAATCTTATCCATCTTACCAGATGAATTTTGTGATATTAATAACCAGGATATTGAAGTAGTTTTTTCAAAACCAATCGATAGAACTTCGATTTTTAGTGGAATATATATTTATCCCCCCATTCTTAATAAGAAATTCAAATGGGATAAGAATACTTTAAAAATCAAAATATTGGAAGATCTGGAGCAGAATACAAACTATTTTTTTACTTTTTTTAAAAGAATTAAAGGCGAGCATAATAATAAATTGGATCAAGATTATGTCTTTATTTTTAGAAGTGGAAAGTTAAATGAACATCGTATTTCCGGAGAAATTATTTACGAAGATAAATCCGATGAAGGTCAGCTTGTAAAGTTTAATTTGTTGACCGCTGATTCCACCTTGATTTATTCAACTGAATTAGAAGGTTACAGTTATGAAATCGATAATCTTAATAGTATTGAACATCAAATAGAATCTTACATCGATAAAAACGAGAATGGTAAATATGATTATGAAAAAGAACCTTATTTTCAATTTTTTATATCTAAGAAAGAAACTTCTTCTGTAAACATCGAACTTGCATATGCAGATACAATCAAACCGGAAATAAAATCAGTAAATGCTCTTTGGAATAATCAGTTGGAATTAAATTTCTCTGAAAACATAAAAAGTGTCTCAGAAATAAAAATTACAACTTCTGATTCTTTAGAAATTCCATTAAGTGTTTTAGCACATGCCTTAAATGAAGATAAAATCACGGTTGTTACAACTAAAATGGATACAATCCAATATAAAATTTGGTTAGCCGCACTTGAGGATTTGAAAGAAAATGTTTTAGACGAGAGTTCAATTTTATTTGATGGAATTTCAATTCAAGATACAATTCCACCAATTGTGATTTCTTCTTTTCCCAGAAATGGAGCCACAATAAAAACTTTACTTCCTGAAATTGTTATTGAATTTTCAGAGATTATTCTGACAGAAAATTTATCAGCAAAGTTGGTTTCTGTTGAATCTCAAGAGTTGACTGAAATGAGGATTGATAAAGGTAATTCCAACATCTTTATATTTAAACCTTCAAGGGAACTGACAAATTATTCTTCTTATAATTTCATTATTACTGCTTCTGATATGACAAATAATAAATCGGAAGAATTTAGTACTTTTTTTATTCCGATTGTTCGACAAGAATAGTAAATTTATTTCAAAAATAAAAAAAAATATTTTGTATCGTTTTGTCACATTAAGTCTTATGAAACGAATGAAACATTATGGATATTTCTATGTATGATTTATCAGTTAATTAGCTGATAATCGTTTATATTAAAAGAAGTTATGTTCATTTTAAGCACAGTACTAAATTGAGATAAATTTGAAAAGTGAAATAAAAATTTATTTTGAAACTATGAAGAGATCGCAATCACTTTTGTGTTATAAGTTTGATAAAACATAAATTTTGTTGACATTATTTTTTCAAATTGGTTTTTAGGATATGGTATTTTAAAATAAAATGTAATCGTTAATATCGTTATTAAAGATTTTAAACAATAATTAAAAAAAAAGGAGAAAGAAATGAAGAAAATTATTTTATTATTTCTTGGAATTTTACTCATCTCATCAGCTTTTGCACATGAAGTTATGATGAAATACTACATGTTAGGATATGATCTGTTTTATGATCAGGGCATGGATGAAGACAACAAGGATGATGCAGGTTTCGCATTAGATCAAGTTCGGTTATGCTGGTATGCACCAGATTACGGGTTTGAAATTGGGATATATGACGTTTTTGGTTCTCAGAGTAATGTTGTTACTTATAAAATCCTAAGTGCTATGAAGAAATTCGATTTATATGGTTATGCATATCTTACAATTGGTTATGATAGTTATGCTTTTGGAAGGATTTATTCCGGCAAAGGATCTAAAAACATCAATATTGCTCAGTTACCTACAACCGGTTCGGATTGGATGTTTAAACTAAACAATAATATCGGTAACTTAGGTTGGACTGTATATCTTTCGAAATTTGTGAATGGCTCTGAAGATGATGGAATCAGGCTTACTTATAATTTAGCTGGAGCAAAGCTGGGAGCTGCTTTAAGACTTGAAAATCGTCCAAATCCGGTAACTAAACGAACACATTACGAAGTTGATTTCGAGTATCCAATAGCAGGTTTACTTAATTTAGCTGGACAAGTAACCAGTACCGATGATATGGATGATGATACTGCAGACTTGGATTTTTATGTTATAGCTCATTATTTACCTGGCTTTGAATTTCCTCATATTGGTGGAGCTAACAATCCTGACATAGGCATCTTAGATGGTGTATTCAAACCGTATGTTGCATATGCAACAAAAAGGGATGCTGAAGGTGAAGGAATGGGTGAAAATAACATTCTTGTTGGAATTAATTTCACAACTTATCAGAATGCATATTTCAAATTAGAATATAATATGGATTCTGTTGAAGATACTGACGATTTACTTTATATGCAGATCGGTTATACTTTCTAAAAAAAGTAAAAAAGTTTAGTTTTTAAAACCCGCAATTTGTTGCGGGTTTTTTTACACCTGTTGATAGGGTATATGCGATTTTTATTATTAAATTAGGATTACGCATATGTATAATATAAATATAAGGTTCATAAAGAAAAGTTTCAGGTTTAAAAGATTTGTTAATTCAATAAAAGTATATCTTTCCTATTACCTTTCACTTTTACTGAAAAAAAGTATATATTGGGGATTTCCACCGGTGGTGATGATTGAACCGACAAATATTTGCAATCTAAAATGTCCGATGTGTCCATCAGGAAATGGTACTTTGAAACGAGCAAAAGGATATATGGAATTTTCAACTTTTAAAATTATAATAGATGAAATTAAAAATAAATCATTTATGGTTGTTCTCTGGAATCAAGGTGAGCCATTTCTAAATAAAGATTTTTTAAAGATGGTTAAATATGCATCTGATAAAGGTTTATTTACATTGGTTTCCACTAATGCCAATATTGATATTAATGTTGAAGAGACTGTAAAATCTGGATTGGATTCAATTATCGTTTCATTGGATGGATCAACACAGGCAACATATAATAAATACCGTGTTAATGGAGATTTTGATAAAGTTCTTAAGAATGTAAGGAAGCTCATAAAAATCAAAAAGAAACTAAATGTAAAGCATCCCCTTATCAGGTGGCAATTCCTAGTAATGAAACATAATGAACATGAGATCGAAAGTATAAAGAAATTAGCAAATGAACTTGGGGTTGAAAGTCTTGAGTTTAAAACAGTTCAGATCTATTCCAAAGATGACATCCATAATTTCCTACCAGAAAATCCTAAGTATCAAAGATATAAAATAAAAGGAGATGATTTCGAACTTAAATTCGGAGTTAAAAACAGGTGTAGACGAATCTGGACAAATGCTGTGGTAAACTGGGATGGAGAAGTGGCTATCTGCTGTTTTGATAAAGATGTGGAATATAAAATCGGAAACATCAAAGATAAACCATTAGCCGAAATTTGGAAAAAAGACTCTATTCAAAAAATTCGAAACCAAATATTATCTAATCGAAAAAAGATTCTAATATGCAGAAATTGCGGGGAAAGTGTGAAATTGAGAATTAAACAAGTCTAATATACCGGGAGTGAAATTGTACATAAAAGAGATTTCTGATTCAGATAAAGCTATTTATGATAATTTAGCAGAAAAATATGGAAATGTTTTTAATACTCTCAAGTGGTTGAAACTCTATAAAGACAAAATCAAAATTTATGGTTTTTTTGATGAGGATAACAGACTTATCGGTGGGTTTCATTTGTATGAAAATAAAAAGTATTTCTTAAAATATTACAATAATCCCCCTTTCACACCCTTTATCGGTCCTTTTTTTATTAATAAATCTTCTACTTATTTTAAAATTCAAAATTTTCAAAAAAAAGTATCCAAGAAAATTGCACAATTCACAAAAAAACTGAATGCAATAATTCTATTCTTTTCGTTAGATAGAACAATAATCGATGTGCAACCATTTATCTGGGAAAAGTTTAAAGTCTATATTAGATATACATACACGATAAATCTAAGAATAAATAATGAAAAAATATGGGAGAATTTTTCTCCTGAAAGACGCAATGATATCAGAAAAGCAAATAATGATGGAGTAAAGATATTTAAAGGTTCAGATAAAAATACTCTTATGGAACTTATAATAAAATCATTAACAAGACAGAATAAAGCCATAGATATTAAAAGTTTAGAAAAAATAGTATTCAAATTTTCTTCTGAAATTAATAGTTTTTATTTTATAGCTTATTATAAAGAAAAACCAATTTCAGTTTCATTTTGTATCCATGATAAAAAAAAAGCTTTTTATGTGATAGGTGGTTACGATTCAAACAATAAACATCATGGTGCAGGAGCTTCCACACTTTGGGAATGTATAAAACACGCGAAGAAATTGGATTTAAAAGAATTTGATTTTGATGGTTCAATGATTCCAAACATTGAACGCTTTTTTAGAGGATTTGGTGGGAAACTTGTTCCTTTCTATCGAATTAATAGAATTAATTATTTTATAAATTTAGCTCTGAGTTTGGTAAATAAAAGTAATCTGTAATTTGAATTAACTACTTGATGTTCGAATATGCTTACTTCTTAATATGAAATAAACTCCAAACAAAGCTGGTAGGAATGTGTTAATCAAAAATATCATTAAAGAGCAAAAAACAGCAATCTCTCCCGAAATATTATATTTTGATAAAATCTCGACTGCAAATGTTTCTCTTAATCCCAAACCTGCATATGTTATCGGGATTATGTTGGCAGAAAGAATTAGAGGAACAGAAATTATTATATGAAAAAACGTTATATTTTTGAAACATAGAATTAGTACGAAATACTGAATAAGCGTGAGAAACATAAACACTATCTGTCGAAAGACTACATTTGGAATAATTTTTATATACTCATTAATAAATATTTTAACTTTTTTTCTTTTTGTCAGATGAGAAAAGAAATTAATAATGAAAGGAGAAATAAATATTAAACAAAAAACAAAAATTTTTAGTATCAATTTAAAAGTTTGAAAATAGAAAATCGCAGCGAAAGATGCAAATAATAAAGATGTCCAGATTTGTAGAAATTTTTCAATTCCTATTGATAAGAAAGATGCTTTCTTTTCGTTATTTATAAAGAACATCTTCCCAAAAACACCATATCCTCCAGGAATAAGAAATCTGAGAGCATCACCGATAAAAAGTGTTCTTAAAATTTCATTTTTCCGCGGCTTATAATCTGGATTTAGTTGTAAATATTTTCCCCAATTAATATATTGTAAGTATAATTTCAGTAATGCAGTTACGATGATTATAAATATCGTTAACAGGTCTATTCTGTGGTAATTTTGAAGAACTTCATTAAAATCTATCTTACGAAAAATAATGAAAAGGATAATAGTTGTTATAAAAATTTTAATAATAAATAAAATCCGATTTCTTAATAATCTCTGCATAATGCAAAATATCCTTAATATCTAAAAAAATCTTGACCACATATCATCTTTTCTTTTTTAAATAAAACGAAATTGAAATATCATATTTTATTAGTCAATAAATTAGAATATTTTTATTATGGAGGTTGTCAAACAAGATGTCAAGGATGATTTGTAGATGTGGGAGCAGGAAAGAAAAAATCGTTGCTCTTACTTTTGATGACGGTCCTGATCCCGAATATACAATTGATATTTTAAAAATATTAAGGAATTATAATGTCCAAGCCACCTTTTTCATAACAGGGAAAAAAGCTCAGGAATATCCTGAAATAGTAAGAAAGCTTATTTCAAACAGACAAGAACTCGGAAATCATTCTTATTCGCACAGAAGTTTAATATTAAAAACAATGAATTATGTGAAAAGTGAAATAGAAAAAACAGACGAGATATTAAAAAGCTTTGGTATTCAAGGTGAAATTCTATTCCGTCCTCCTTATGGCAGAATTGATGCTATTTCCATAATGGTTTTCTGGAAGTTGCAAAAAAAGATCATCTTGTGGGACAATGGTCCCAAAGATTTCAAATGTTCATCTTCTGATGAAATAGTGAATAAAGTTCTAAAAAAAATTAAATCCGGTTCCATAATTGTGCTTCATGATGGAGGAGGTGATAGGTCTAATACAGTAAAAGCTGTTGAAATATTGATTCCTGAATTATTAAAAAGAGGTTATCTTTTTAAAAAAGTTTCTGAATTAATCAGTTAGGTTTCCACTTCCACTTTCCAAAAGTTCCAAGCAGGGAAAAATATATTAAGAAATATGGATAGAGGATAAGAAACAGAATGTGTATTAATTTGAATTTGTATTTATGTTTAACAAGACTGGATATCCAGAAAAATGAAATACAAGATAAATATACTATTGGATTTTTCCAATCAAAGGAAAAAATGAGATTAATAGGTAGATAGATATAGAATAAAAAGATCAAGACGGAAATGATCTGAAATAAAAGTGATGACATTCCAAATTTTCCATATTTTCTTTTCTGCTGTTCATAAAAGTCTATCTTGATATTTATTGTATGAATTTGCATTTCAGGATTATATGCGATTTGCCAGCGAGTTCTACTTATTAACTTTAGAAGAAGTTTATCATCACCCGATTCATTATATTTTATCTTCTCATATCCATCAACTTCCAGGAAAGCTTTTTTTTTTACAGCCAGATTACTTCCAACAGCGCTGAAAGGAATTCCCACTCCAATCGTGGAAGCATATATCGCAGAGGACATTTGATTTGAAAACTTCCAGAAAGGATTATGATCCATCTCGAAATAATTTCCTGCGACCATTCCAGTTTTATCAGAAAAATAATTATTATAACTTCTTAACCATTCTGGTTGGATAGTGCAATCAGCATCTGTGAAAATAAAGATTTCGTATTTCGCATTTTCTACAGCTTTTTTCAAAGCTGCTTTTTTACCTTTATATTCAGTATTTTTTTCTTTCAAGTGGAAATATTTTGCATTTACGATTTTTCTGCAGAATTTTCTTATCAACTGCAAAGAGTTATCTTTTGATGCATCATCAACAATAATGATCTCAAATTTGTCTTTTGGATAAATTATTTTTTTTAATGATGCGAAAAGATCTGGAAGATTTCTTTCTTCGTTTCTACACGCAATTAAAATAGAGTAAGAAAATTCTTTTGGCTTTTTAACTTTCCAGTTCCTAAAGATTCCACATCCTAAAACCAGAAAGAAAAAAGAGAAAATGATAATAATCGGGTTCATCTTTTAATAAACTGCTTGATAGCTGACCATTAATTCTTTTTCAAAATCTTCGTTATCAAATCGAGTTACAATGATTCCAAACTTAAGTGTGTGATGAGATAATGGTTGCCAAGTAAAAACAGGAGAAACCTGAAATCTGTTTGAAATATCACCCTCTAGCCATTTAGCAATGTCTGATGGGCGATCATCATAATTGATATAAAAAGTATTTCCAATGCTACCCTGCCTTGTAAAAGAACCATGAATATTAAAATTCAGTCTTTTTTTTAACATGCAATTGAACTCAAGAGCATATTGAAGAAGATTGCTGCCTTGGGGAAATCCAAGACCAATGTCATCATGAGAAAATTTATTGTACATCACATTGTGTGTGTACATCCAGGGTCGCACTGCAGTAAATTCAAGAGTTAGTATTGCTTCTTTATCCCGAGCGAGTGTATAAGCATTTCCTATCTGAAAAGCATATTTATTCCCCCACCAGTCACCAAGTATTTCGCTCTTTTTTAATTCATCTATCATAAAGTTAAAATAAACAATATTTTTTTGAACTGGTTTATAATTCATTCCAATAAAGATTAAAACATTATCTCGATCGTGAAGATTATGTTCAACTGCTCTCATAAGAGTTTGAGGTAAAAGATAACTTGGCTCAATATTTCTGTTTCCATAAATTACATGTTCTCCCAAAAACAAATGATATTTAGAATCTGGTTTCCAGTCGATCTTATGAATAACTAAATATTTATCGGGTAAATCCTTAGTACTTTTTGTAATTGTGCTGTCTGAGATTAGATTCGCATGCAAAATTGAAATAGAAAGTTTGTTAAAATTCAGTTTACTACTAAAATATCCATAATCATTGCAGTTGTCGCTTAAAATAACACTTCCTCCGATATTGCTGCCAATTTCATATTTTCCCCGACCTACAGAAATAGACCAGAAATTTCCACGTCCAATATAGGTTATTTTACCTGTTACATTATCAAGATGTATTTTATCCTCATCATCAGAAGCTTGAGTCCAGCTATCGATAAGTTTGGAGGTTCTGGCATAATCCATATCACCTCCGAAGTGCCCAGCCCACCAATAACTGTAGAAAAGTAATCTCTGGCTTATATATCCTGAGAGCTTAGTTCCATAATATACGAAACAATATTTTTCTTTATCTTTTGCTGCAAAATCACAGCCGGTAAGTAAACTGATTTGAAGTGAAGATTTTAACGGAATATTGGATGGATGTGTCCAAGATGAGAGCGGGGACCTTTCGATTTTATCAGGAGTATGATAATTTAAGAACTTGGATTCATCAACTTTATCAAAAAGAAATTTTTTAATCGTTTTTTTTAAGTTTGTCAATGGTAATATAGCAAAATCTAATTCAGATTCATTAATTAAGATTTCGTTAGTTCTATTTACGAGAAGTTTCGATTCATCAAGATTCTTTCCCAGATTTGATGCTGTATTCTTTGATGTTACCTGAGGAGTGTTCCAACTTAGATCAAAGCAATTTGCATCATCAGAAAATACACAAAATGCAATTAAAATAAAAAGATAATATGTTCTTTTTTTCATTTGCTTTCCTATACTAAAAAATATTGAATTAATAAAGGTTTTATTCAAGTTTTATGTCAAGATAAAAGGTGTGAAAATCGTGTTTCTGAAAGTTAAACAAGATTAAATCAAATTTCAAAGAAATATGATATCTTAAAAAAATCTTTACTCAGAGTTCGTAAAAAGAAAAAGTGCATTTGCAGTTTATGGGAGGTTTTGATGAATCAATATATTTCGGAATCTGCTGAAATTGGAAAATATACAAAGATTGGTTTCAACTGTATAATTCTGGATGATGTTTCAATTGGAGAAGGATGTATTATCGGTCATAATGTTATTATTTATGAAGGAACAAAAATTGGCAGCAATGTACGAATCGATGATAACACAATAATCGGGAAAAAACCGATGATTTCTTCCAGAAGCATCTTTAAAGCTGAAAAACAACTTAAACCTGCAGAAATCTGTGATGAATGTTTGATCGGTGCAAATGTTACGATTTATGCTCAATGTAAATTGGGTATAAAAAATCTAGTGGCTGATTTGGCTACAATCCGCGAGAATGTAGAAATCGGTGATTTCAATATTATTGGCAGGGGAGTGGCAATCGAGAATTTCATCAAAATCGGCAGCAGAAATAAATTTGAAACAAATTCTTATATTACAGCATATTCGGAAATTGGAGATTATTGTTTTATCGCACCTGCTGTGGTTACAAGTAATGACAATTTTATGGGTCGTGATCAAGAGCGATTCAAGCACTTTAAAGGTGTTACCATAAAAAACGGTGGTAGGATTGGAGTAAATGCGACGATTCTACCAGGAAAAGTAATTCATGAGGATGGGATGGTTGCAGGAGGAAGTGTGTTAACAAAAGATGTTCCTGAAGAAGAAATCTGGTTGGGAAATCCTGCAAAAAGTTCTGGGAAAGTTCCGGAAACTCAACTTCTGAAAAATAATAGAGATAAGAAATGAAAGCATTAATAATAATTCCTACATATAATGAAGCTTATAATATCTCTGCTATGATCAAAGCAGTTCTTGCTCAAGACCCAAATATTGAAGTTCTAATTGTGGATGATAACTCACCGGATGGCACATCAAAAATCGTGGAAGAGATGAAAAATCTCAAAATTCATCTAATTACACGTGAAAAGAAATTGGGACTCGGTTCTGCATATGTTGAAGGTTTTAAGTTCGCATTGGAAAAAAGTTATGATTTCATTTTTGAGATGGATGCAGATTTCTCGCATGATCCGGAGATGATTCCAATAATGCTGAAGGAAATCAGGGAAAATGATTTGATAATTGGCTCAAGATACATTAAAGGAATTAATGTTGTGAACTGGCCTTTGCGCAGATTGTTCCTTAGTTTTATGGCTGCCAGATATGTTCATTTCATAACCGGAATGCCAATCAATGATCCAACCAGCGGTTTCAAATGTTTCCGCAGAGAAGTTCTGGAAAATATCAATTTAGACGAAATCCTTTCAGATGGTTATTCATTTCAGATTGAGATGAATTTCCGAACCTGGATAAAGAAATTTAAGATTAAAGAAATCCCTATTGTATTTACAGATCGTAGAAGTGGACAATCTAAAATGTCCAAAAAAATTGTGCGGGAAGCAATTTTCGTGGTTTGGAAGCTTAAGTATCTGCACATGAAAAACAAAATCTAATGGGAAAAATCGTTAAAGACCTCAAAATTGAAAAACTGGTTTATAAAGGTTATGGGTTGGGATTTAAAAATTCCATCCCTTTTTTTGTGTCATATTCAGTTCCGGAAGATTTGCTCGATATTGAAATCACTCATACAAAAAAAGATGTTTCATTTGGAATAATAAAAAAGATTAAGAAAGAGTCTGAAAATCGCATTAAACCTGAATGTGAAGTTTTTGGAGAATGCGGTGGTTGTGATTGGCTGAATATTCCTTACAGAAAACAACTCGAATATAAACAACAGGTAATCGAAGAGATTTTTAGAAAATTGCAGATTGAAGAAATCAATCGAATGATTGATTCAAATGATGAGAAATTTTATCGAAATAAAAGCTATTTTCCTATAACCCAAATAAATGGAAAACCGGTTATTGGGATGTTCGCCAGAAAATCACACCAAGTAATTCCTCATAAGAAATGCGAAATACATCCACCGATATTTGATAAGCTCATTTCAGATTTTCAAAAATATCTAATTGCTTCCAAAACTAGCATCTATAATGAAAAAACTGGAAAAGGAACTGCCAAGCATTTGGGAATCAGATTTTCGAAAACAACGAATGAACTGCTGATAATTTATATAACAAAAACCCGGAAAATGCCTTTCTCAAAACAGTTAGTTAGAATGCTTCGAGAAAAATATCCAAACATTATCGGGATTGTTCAGAATATCAATCCCAAACAAACTAACACACTTTTAGCAGAGGATGAAAAAATACTTTATGGTCGGGATTATCTTTATGATCAGATTGGTGGTTTTAGATTCAAATTGAATTATAAATCGTTTTTTCAAATTAACTCAAGTGTTTCGGAAAAAATGTATAATTTTGTGAAAGATAATCTTGAACCCGACACAAATGTAATCGATGCCTTTTGCGGAGTTGGAACTATCAGTATCTTTATTGCAGAAAAAGTAAAAAAGGTTTTTGGCATCGAAAATAATGCAAATGCAATAAATGATGCAAATAAGAACTTAGAAATAAATGATATTTCAAATTGTGAATTCTTAAATGAAAATGTGGAAAACATCCTCCCTGATATTATCAAAAGAGATATCGATACAATTATTTTTGATCCTCCCAGGAAAGGACTCGATGAAAAAAGCATTATTTCTCTTCCACAGACAATAAAGAAAGTGATTTATATCAGTTGTAATCCCACGACTCAAAAGCGTGATGTAGAGAAGTTTATGGGAATCGGTTTTCATGTTAAGATGATGCAGGCTTTTGATATGTTTCCGCAAACATATCACATTGAAAATGTATTAATTTTAGAGCGATAGTGAAAAATATCCTTCTTTCTGTTTTGATTATTTTGTGTATTTCATGTTCGGATAGCACTTCTCCGAAAAACGTTGATGAATATTTGATTACCTCTATTTTGGAAGATATCGAAACTGATTTCAGCTTTGATTTCATTGAAGAGATTATGAATCATTATCATCCGAATTTTCTGCATAATGAAAATAATTTTGCTGATGAGTATGTTATCTGGGAAATTCGGTTATTGGAATATAATGATATTGAATTTACTGAAATTGAAATTACTATTAATGACAATTTCGCTACAGCAGAATTTGTTATGAAGTTAAGTTCAGGAGAAGAATTTGATATTTTTAATGAACCTGATGATAATGGTGATATTTCATACTTTTATTATGATCTGGATGAATGGAAAATCTGCGGAAATAATTTTTCTGTGAAAAGTGATTAAGTTCTAAAATGTAAATATCTCTTTTTAGACTGTCATTCCCATGCAAGCGTTAGTAGTCGTTCCTACGAAAGTGGGCATCTGAAATAACATCAGTTCAATGGTGTTCCGACTGAATTTTTTTGCAGGTTCAATCTACAAGATTAAACCTACATTGATTTATAAAAAAAACCTCGCTCAAATCGAACGAGGTTAATAAAATATCTGGTGCAGAAGGCGGGACTCGAACCCGCACACCCTTAGCGAGCACAAGATCCTTAGTCTTGCGTGTCTGCCAATTCCACCACTTCTGCTTTATTCATTAGTTGTTTCCGGTTCTTCTGTGGTTGGAAATACCGGAACTTCACTTTGTTCTGTTGTTGTCTGCTCAACAGCTTCTTCTTTCAATTGGTCTAGTAATTTACTTGGACCAGTCTTTTTGCCCCCCTGCAACTGAAAAGCAAGTAAGACACAAGAAATCATAAAAAGAAAAGCTAAGATTTTAGTAGCATTTTTCAGAAAACTGGAAGCTGATTGACCACCCAGCACATTTGATGCAGCTCCACCCAGCATTCCATCGAGTCCGCTTCCTTTGCTCGATTGAGCAAGGATAATCAGAATCAATGTAATAGATATTATTACGTGTATTACCATTAAAACTGGATACATTTCATCTCCTTAATTTCAAACCGAAAAAACACATTTATTTTGCTGCATTTTGGTGTCAATCAAAATGATAGCTATTGCAGACCGAGTTCTTCTCTCAGGAAAGATAGCTTTCTGGAAACGATCTCTTTTGCTTTTTCTGCACCTTCCCGCAGTACTTCGTCTATATAATCTTTGTTTTTAATCAGGTTTTCATATTTACTTCGGATGGGAGTAATAGTTTCATTCATTATTTCAAAAAGTTCCTGTTTTGCATTTCCCCAACCCATACCACCAGCCAGGTATTTTTTCCTCATTTCAGCCTGCTGCTGTATATCTGCAAAAAGTTTGTAAAGTGCAAAGATATTACATTTATCCGGATCTTTTGGTTCATCCACTGTTTGAGAGTTTGTAACTATTTTCATTAGAAGTTTTCGCAGTTTTTTTTCCGGAAGGAATAAGGGGATAGTATTATTATAACTTTTACTCATTTTTCTGCCATCCAATCCAATCACAGAACCAGTTGATTCTCTAATCAATGCTGCGGGGATTTTCAGCAATTCTTTTCCATAATTATGATTAATTATTTGAGCGATATCGATGGTCATTTCCAGGTGTTGTTTCTGATCTTGACCTACAGGAATAACATCGCTGTCGAATTGAAGAATATCTGCTGCCATCAAAGCCGGGTAGGTAAATAATCCCATATTCACACCATCATCAGGATCTCTGCTGGCTTCTGTGTTTTCAGCAACTTTTGCTTTGTAGGCGTGTGCCCGGTTCATCAATCCTTTGGAAGTGAATGCCATTAGGAGGATAGTTAATTCAAATGTTCCGCATACAGCAGACTGTTTGTATAAAATAGATTTTTCGGGATTCAAACCCATAGCCAGCCATGTTGCCGCAACTTCGTAGGTAAGCTCTTTAATTATTTTGGGATCTTTTATTGAATTTAAACCATGATAATCTGCAATGAAATAACGTGTATCATAATCTTTTGCGAGTTCTAATGCTGGTTTGTACATTCCGAAATAATTTCCGATGTGGGGAAGACCTGTCGGTTTGATTCCTGTTAAAGCGATTTTTTTGTTCATAATATCTCCTTCAATAGAACACGGATGACACTGATTTAACGGATAATCACTGATATTTTTTTTAACATAATTTTCTGCATTGTGATTCTTAAAGCAAACTTTTTTGTTCTTATTTTTAATTCTTCTCTATCCATTTTTAAAAATCTCCATATCAACAAATCCTAAAATCTCCAAATGGATTATTTTATCAAGCCAATTTTTTTCAAGCGTGATCTGATAGCTCCCGGTTTTCGTTGAAAAAGTTTTGCTAATTCATTTATATCTTGATCCATTTGAAAACTCATCTCGAGTAATTTATCATCGAGTTCAGTCCATTTTTCGTATGCTTTAGGAAATTCTTCGCGGATTTTTTCAAAAGTAAAAGATGTTTTTTGAGCATCGAATTTGCAATCAGAATTTTCTACTTTTAGTTTGTATTGAGTTCGATCTTCTTTAATCTTTTCCTCGATCCCAAATTCATTACAATATTCTTGAATAATTTCCAGAAAAATTTCACCATATCTCTCAAATTTCGTTTCACCAACACCATTTATCTTCATAAAACTATTTTCTGATTTAGGGAAAAAAGCTGACATTTCAATGAGAGAAGTATCGTGAAAAATGATGAAAGGAGGAATAGCTTTTTCATCAGCGATCTCTTTCCTTTTCTTGCGAAGTTTCTCAAATAGAGTATGGTCATATTCATAATCCACTTCTTTTATTTTTTTGAATTTAGCTTTTTCTTCGATCAGTAAACCCAAAACAGAATGCTTGTTTTGTAGAACTTCCCAACCTTTTTTATTGATTTTCAAACTACCGTATTGGGTATCTTTATTGATCAAATTTTGTTGGATAAATTGTCGTGAAAGATGAAACCATTGCTTTTTGGAAAGATCATTCCCAATATTGTAAGTCGATAAAAGATGATGGTTTCTATCCAGAACTTTTTGTGCTTTTGAACCTCGTAAAATATCGATGATATGACCTGCTCCGAAAATTTCTCCAGTTCGTTTCATACACGATAAAAATTTCTGTGCATAGATCGTAATATCGATTAAATCTTTTGCTTCCTCTCCGCAATTATCACACATTCCGCAATTTTCAATCGAGTATTTCTCTCCAAAATAATTCAAAAGCGGAATTCTCCGGCACACATTCGTTTCACAAAAACTAACTAAAGCATCGAGATGAATATTGGCGATCCGTCTTTCTTTATCCTCTTTCTGATTGATAAAATATTTGATCTTTGCAATATCTCCGTAACTGAAAAGCAATAAACAATGCGACTTCAATCCATCCCGTCCTGCTCTGCCGATTTCCTGGTAATAACCTTCGAGATTTTTTGGAAGATCGAAATGAACGACAAAACGGATATTCGGTTTATTGATTCCCATTCCGAAGGCGATGGTTGCCACGATTATCTGCACATCATCTTTGCTGAAAAGTTTCTGGTTTTGTTTTCGTTCTTCATCAGCAAGTCCAGCGTGATACGGTTTTACGGAAAATCCTTTTTCATCCAGAATTTGATATAGATCATCTACTTGTTTACGCGAAAAACAATAAATGATTCCTGATTGATTTGGAAATTTTTCGAGGAATTTGAGTGTTTGAAAAACCGACTCTGTTTTATGAATGATCTGCAAAAACAGGTTTTCTCGATTAAAGCTCGAAATGAATTCATTTGATTTTTCAAATTCCAGATTATCTTTGATATCCTGCTGAACTCTCGGAGTTGCAGTCGCAGTCAAGGCAACACAAACAGCTTTCGGAAAAAGTTTCCTGACTTCGATCAATTGCCTGTATTCGGGACGAAAATCGTGTCCCCATTCGGAAATGCAATGAGCTTCGTCTATCGTAATGCAATCGACTTTTACTTTTGAAAGTATGGTCAGAATTTTCTGCGTCAACATTGCTTCCGGAGCGAGATAAACCAGTTTTATTTTATTCTTAAGGATCAGATTTATATTGAATTGATATTCACTGTAAGTTAAGGAACTATTCAGAAAAACCGCTTTGACTCCCATTTCCCGAAGTTGTTCGACCTGATCTTTCATCAAAGAAATAAGAGGAGAAATAACGATTGTCAATCCTTCAAAAATGAGAGCTGGAAGTTGATAACAAAGCGATTTCCCGCTTCCGGTCGGCATAATTATCATAGTATCTTTTTTAGATAAAATGTTTTGGATAATCTCCTGCTGTAACAGTCGGAATTCGTCAAAACCGAAAGTGTTTTTGAGAATGGATTTTGGGGATAATTGTTGAGTTTTAATATTCATTTTTTTTGCCACTGACTTTCACTGACGAACACTATCAAAAATATTTTTTTATCCGTGATCATCCGTCCAATCCGTGTCATCCGTGTTCTATTCTCCCCACCAGATCATATTCCCAGGAATCGGTTATCTCTACCGTAACAATTTCTCCGATTTCTGCTTCACCCTTTTCAATGAATACTGTACCATCTATCTCGGGTGCATCAAAATAACTGCGACCCTCGAAAGAAAATTCTCCTTCCTCACCAATTTGGTCAATAATAACTTTGATTTTTTTACCAATCAAGCTGGCTAGAAAATCTTCGGAAATGGTTTGTTGAAGAGTCATGATCTCTTCTTTTCTTTTTTCAGCAATTTTTTCCGGGATCTGTTCAGCCAGCTCGAACGCTGGTGTATCTTCTTCTCTGGAATAGGAGAAAACTCCTAATCGTTCAAACTTCATTTCTTTTATAAAATCTCGAAGTTCTAAGTGGTTATTTTCAGATTCCCCGGGGTAACCAGTTATAAGAGTTGTGCGGATTATTGCTTCCGGTATTTTAGTTCGAATTTCTGTGATGATTTCTTTAATGCGTTCTTTTGTAACTTTCCGGTTCATGCTTTGCAGAATTTCATTATTTATGTGTTGAATAGGTAACTCAAAATATTTACAGACCTTTGGTAAACGTGCAATTGTGTCTATCATATCTGTTATGATATGAGCCGGATGCAGGTAAAGAATGCGTATCCATCCCAAGTTTTCAATTTTATGAAGCTCTTCCAGTAATTGCGAAAGACAGGGTTCTCCGTAAATATCAACTCCATAATTTGCAGTATCCTGAGCTGTGAGGATTAATTCTTTTACTCCTCTTTCCGCTAAAGATTCAGCTTCCTGAACAAGGTTCTCAATTGGAACGCTCTCTAAATTTCCCCGAATCGAAGGGATTGCACAATAACTGCACAAATTGTTGCAGCCATCACTTATACGGAGATATGCAAAGTGGGGGAGAGTTAACAGTTTTCGTTGATATTTACAAGTTTTGGAAAAAATTTTTAAAAGATTATTAAAATCTTTCAAATCAATTAAATGATCAATTTCCGTGATGGATTCTTTTATGTTTTGAAAGTATCGCTTAACAAGGCAGCCAGTAACTATCAGTTTTTTACACTTACCGGTTTTCTTGTGTTCTGCAGCTTCCAGGATAGTATTGATTGATTCTTCTTTTGCAGATAAAATGAATCCGCAGGTATTGATGATGATAACTTCCGCTTGTTCGAATTCATCGGTAATAGAATAACCTGATTGTTCGATGATATTTGCGAAAATTTCACTATCTACCAGGTTCTTGGAACAACCTAGACTAATTATTGCATATTTTTTCATGATCTCTATTTCAAATCCCCCTTTTTAAGGGGGAATAAAAGGGGGTTTGTTTTACTAACTTCACTAATTTTCCAACCATGAAAGTGCAAAGTCTAATGAATTTATTGACTGAAGCCTTTTCAGGTTTGAAACATTCATGCAGGTTCAATCTTCAAGATTGAACCTGAACGGTTTAGTTAAAATTACAACTCTGTACCAGCCAATAAGTTAATCCAATAAATGAACGATCACCCCGGAACGAAGTTTGGGTTCAAACCAGGTGGATTTTGGCGGCATCACTTTACCGGCATCGGCAATTGCCATAAGCTGCTCGATGGAGGTTGGAAACATGGAAAAAGCTACAGCTTCTCCGGCATCAACGCGTCTGGAAAGTTCTTCCAGTCCGCGAATTCCACCTACAAAATCGATTCGCTTATCTTTACGTGGATCACCAATTCCCAATATTGGTGTAAGAAGATTTTCCTGTAAAATAGAAACATCGAGTGATTTCACAGGATCATTTTTTGGAAATGAGCCTTCTCTGGCTGTAAGCTTATACCATGCCCCATCCAAATACATTCCGAAATCGCGCAATCCTTCCGGCTGATATGCTTTGTCTTTGGAATGAATATCAATAATGAAATTTTCTTCTACTTTCTTTAAAAATTCATCAGGGGAAAGACAATTCAAATCTTTAATAACACGGTTATAATCCATGATGTAAAGCTGGTTATGGGGGAAGATAACAGTGAGAAAATAATTATATTCTTCATTTCCGGTATGATTCGGATTTGCTTCTCTTCTTCTCTGGCCTACGATCGTTCCGGAAGCAGAACGGTGATGTCCATCTGCAACATAAAGAAAATCAATTTGCTTAAAAATGTTTTCGATTTTTTTTATTACATCTTCATCATCGATTTTCCAGAAAATATGTTTAATACCATCATCTGCATCAAAATCATAAACAGGTTTTTCTTTGATTAGTTCATCAACCAGATTATTCATATCTTCTCTGGCTTTGTAAGTAAGAAAAACCGGTCCGGTATTTGCATTCAAGGTGTCCACATGCTTGATGCGGTCGGCTTCTTTATCTGCACGTGTATGCTCGTGTTTCTTGATGATATTATTTTCGTAATCTTCGATGGATGCCCCGACAACCAGACCTATCTCATCTACATTTCCCATGATCAGACGATAAAGATAAAAACATGGTTTTTCATCTTGAATGAGAATTCCATTTTCAATGAGTTTATACAGATTTTCTTTTCCCTTCTGATATACAGCTTCATCATAAATGTTAACATTTTCGGGAAGATCAACTTCGGGTTTTACAACGTGCAAAAAACTATATGGTTTATCTTTCACCTGCACTCGTGCTTCTTTTGAATTCAGTACATCATAAGGTGGGGAAGGCACTTCTTTAATCATTTCCTCTGCCGGACGAACTCCCCTGAAAGGCTTGATCTTTGCCATTGCTTTCTCCTGATCTATTTTTTTACTTTTTCTACTGTTAAATGCACTTTCCTGCCGTTTATATTCCACTCGATCATATCTTTCTGAACTTCTTTTACTTTATGGAACGAATCGGTGAGAGTTTCATTCTTGATGTAATCGGCATATTTCAGGAAGACATCTTCAATTTCATTTTCTGCCAGGAAGAATATTTTTATTCTGTCCATGATTTCCAGTTTTTTTTCTTTGCGTGTGAATTGGATCTTATTCACAAGTTCACGAGCCAGTCCTTCCTCGATGAGCTTGGGAGTGAGATGTGTATCCAGAGCCACAAAAAGTTCTTTATTGGTTTCGAAAACAAAACCTTCTCTATCTTTGATGGAAATGATCAGGTCTTCTTCGGTTAGTTTGAAGGTTCTGCCCTCTATTTCGAGGAAATAATCTTTACCTTTATGAAGAATTTCAACTATATGATTAGCATCCATCTGAGCTAAAGTAGAAGCAATGTCTTTCATATGTTTTCCATATTTCGGACCCATAACCTTGAAATTGGGCTTGAATTCATATTTTACGAAATCATCTTTTTCCAGAATGTAATTAATCTCCTTAACGTTTATTTCTTCTTTTATGAGATTCTCCATTCTTTGAACAAGAGATTTGAACTTTTCCGGGATATATAGAGCAATTAAAGTCTGTCGAACTTTGATCTGACAAGTATTACGTGCTGCTCTTCCTAAGGAAACCAGGTCGATTACGGTTTTCATCTCTTTTTCCAGGTCAGGATAAATAATCTTACTATTGCTGACAGGATAATCTTCCAGATGAACGCTTTCTTTACCTGTAAGATTGGTAAATATTTCTTCTGCCAGGAACGGAGCAAATGGAGCCATTAATTTGGTTACAGCAACCATCACCTGGTAAAGTGTGAGATATGCTTGCTTTTTATCTTTGGTAAGCTTAAGTTCCCAATATCTCCTTCTGCTGCGTCGCACATACCAGTTGCTGAGTTCATCTACTACAAAATTCTGGATCTGGCGGACAGACCGGGTCAGTTCATATTTTTCGATATTCTTGGTAACATCTGCTACAAGAGTATTCAGGCGAGAAATGATCCACTTATCGATCTCAGCTTCTTTTTCATCTGTTAGCTCATATTTATCTGCATCAAAGCTATCGATATTGGCATATGTAACGTAAAATGAATATACGTTTTTCAATGTGCCAAAGAATTTATTTACTATCTCTACCACCCCTTTTTCATCGAATTTGGTGGGGATCCAGGGAGGGCTTACAGCCAGCAGGTACCAGCGGATGGCATCGGCTCCATATTCATCCATCAGTTTTATAGGATCAACGGTATTACCTTTGCTTTTACTCATTTTCCTTTCTTTCTTATCCAGGATCATGTCATTTACCAGTACATTATTGTAGGAAGATTTGCCTGTGAGCATGGTAGAAATAGCCAGCATAGAGTAAAACCAGCCGCGGGTCTGGTCGATGCCTTCACTGATGAAATCAGCAGGGAAAAGCTCTTTTTCGAACCTGTTCTTATTCTCGAAAGGATAATGCCACTGGGCAAAAGGCATGGAACCACTATCGAACCAGCAATCTATAACTTCCGGGGTTCTGGTCATCTTTCCTTTACATTTGGGACACTCAAGTTCGATATCATCCACAAAAGGTCTATGCAGTTCGATATCTTCAGGAACCTGGGAGCCGTCTTTCATTTTGCCCTTTTTTCTTAAATCTGAAATGGAACCAATACTTTGCTGTTTCTCACATTTTCGGCAAATCCAGATATTGAGGGGAGTTCCCCAGAATCTATCTCGTGAAATTGCCCAGTCCACATTGTTTTCCAGCCATTCACCAAAACGTTTTTCACCTACAAAAGATGGAAACCAGTTGATCTTCCGGTTATTTTCCAGCATCTGCTGTTTGTAGTCGCTTGTTTTAATATACCAGCTTGAACGGGCATAAAAGATGAGCGGGCTATCACAGCGCCAGCAGAACGGATAACTATGGATAACCTGTTTACGCTTATACAACATATTTCTATCTTTAAGGTCTCTGATTATTCCCTTATCTGCATCTTTCACAAATTCTTCAGCCCAGTTTGTTATCTCTTTCGTGAATTTCCCTGCACCATCCACAGGCTGGATTACAGGAAGTTTATATTGTTTACCCAGATCGTAATCATCCTGTCCGAAAGCAGGAGCAGTATGCACTACTCCGGTTCCATCGTTCATGGTTACATACTCTGCCAGCCCCACAAAGAAAGCTTTTTCCTTGGGAACAACAAACGGGAAAAGCTGTTCATAATCTCTATATTCCAGTTCTTTTCCTGTATATTCTTCCACGATCTCGTATTCATCATCGATCACTTCCAAACGGGCTTTTGCCAGGATGAGGAATTCATCGTTTTGCTTTATCTTCACATAAACTGCGTCCGGATGAACAACCAGAGCTACATTAGAGATAAGTGTCCAGGGAGTAGTGGTCCAGGCTAGGAAATAAGTGTTTTCCTCATCTTTCACTTTGAATTTAATGAAGACGGACGGATCTTCCGTTTCCTGGTATCCCTGAGCTACTTCATGACTGGAGAGCGGTGTACCGCAACTGGGACAGTAGGGCACTATTTTATGACCTTTGTAGATAAGACCTTTCTTGTAAAAATCGTTCAAAATCCACCAAACGGTTTCGATGTAGTCATTTGTAAGTGTTACGTACGGATTATCCAGGTCTATCCAGTAACCCATCATACGGGTCATTTCCCGCCATTCTTTCTCATAAGAAAAAACCGATGTTTTACATTTATCATTAAATTTTTCCAGTCCGTAATCTTCTACTTCTTTCTTGTCTTTCAGACCCAACTGTTTTTCTACTTCGATCTCCACAGGAAGACCGTGTGTATCCCACCCGGCTTTACGTTTTACATGTAAGCCCTGCATAGTTTTATAACGGCAAACAGCGTCTTTTATCGCCCTGGAAATAACATGGTGTATGCCCGGCATACCGTTTGCAGTGGGCGGACCTTCATAAAAAATAAATTGCTGGGCATCTGCGCGGATGTCTTCACTTCTTTGCGCAGTGTTTTTTTTCTGCCAGTAATCCCTGATCCTTTTTTCCAGGGCAGAGGCTTTTTCTTTTATATCAACCGATTTATACATTTGCTCTCCTAAATTTTATAATAATGAACTCAACTGAAAAAATGCAATGTCTTTCTGAGGAAATCTCCAAAGAAATTTCTTACGAAGAATCTCATTTCTAACAGAAATCCTTCGATTGTACAAATGCAAGAGTTCCTCAGGATGACAAAGAAAAGTTTATTCTTCATTCTCTTCGTTCAGAAATTCTGCGTAATATTCATGAAGCTCAGGAATACCTTTCACATAATCTTTCCAGGCATTTCTTGCTTTTTCCATATCCACACATTTATGACACAGCATAATTGTGTTTTCAGGCGTTACACCAATATAACCGCGGTCATAACAGGTGTTACAGTTTTTTTTCTTCCTGTTATGCGCCGCAAGCTCCTTTGCCTTTTCCAGGTGCTTATCTTCTAATCTGAACATACTTAACCTCTTTAAATCTGCTCAAAACTTTTTTATTATGTATAAATGTCAATATTAATAAACCTTGAAAAGACCT
Organism: Armatimonadota bacterium; assembly: GCA_013203665.1. Lineage (GTDB taxonomy): Bacteria > Cloacimonadota > Cloacimonadia > Cloacimonadales > TCS61 > JABMPU01. Next base: position 2,221 of record JABMPU010000087.1, on the reverse strand, counting down.
CTTTCAATAAAGTATTTCAGATTGACCCTTTCAAGGTTGTTTGAACTGGAAAATATTTGTTTATTGAAAATTGAGTTCTTCTTTTGTCTGTCCTGTTGTATAATGGTTTGAATAAACTACATTTTAAATGCAGTTTATTTTTTGTTGGGGGAAGTTGTTCTATTTTTTCAAGTCACTATAAAGATGTTTCATGTGTACGATAACTGTCGGTATGTTTATAGGAATTGTAAATGTTTGTCCGTGTGCAATCTTATTTCTCTGTTTATAGTATCTTTCAATTAAATTATAATCAGTTTCTCCCATCTCAGTAAGTAATGCAACTCTGTCCATAAAGTAGATACTGTTCGAGTTTTGATTTTTCCGCTTGTATAAGATATTCCAGGTTCGTTTGTATGACCAATTGGTTAAGTTGTTATGTTGAAAGTCAATAAGATTATCTGATAGTTCCTTTATTCTGTCCTCAAGGCGGCTGAACATGAAAAGAAAATATGCTTGGTCATTCAATTCTCTTTTTCTCTGGTATTGTTGCTCCTTTCTGACATGCCTTCTTGCTCTTTCCTGAAGCTCAATTGTGGCATACGTATTGTCTATTTCAGAATAAATTGTTCTCAATTCGTCAAAGATGTTCATTGTCTTTACTTAAAGGATATCCAACAGGTCATCTCTATTGAACAACTTTCCATTATTTTTGTCTTGAGCAGTGTGAATATGCCACCTTGAGTTTTGAAATTTGTTGGAATAGTCAACCAGAATGTAATTGCCTTTTCTTGAAATTATATCAATTCGTCCATTAGCTCCAATTATCCAAAGACCTTTTGGCTTAAAAGTCAATAACAGATAATTATCTTTAAAAAGGTCAGCTGTGTTAACTTCTTGCGGTTTAATTCCATACAGTTGCATAAGTTCTTCAAACATCATAATTGGGCGCCCAACAACTAATTTATATTCTGGTTTGTCAATTAACCATTCTTGAATGACTGTATACAAGTTATAAACTCTTTTTATCCAGTACGTTACCTCTTTTTGGACGAGAATTTTACTCAGATTGTTTTTTTCATTATATTCCATTTTTACTATCCTTTTTAGTTTGCATACAATTAATTCCTTAACGTCATATTACTTATTGGAAGCCATATTGGGTTCCTTTGTGCATAAATCATTCGTCTATTTTTTCCTTTTCTCTTTCCTTGTGTAAAAGAAAGTCCGAAATTGTGTTTCTAATAAAGTTGTGTCAATGGTTTTATTAGTTGTCATTATGAAACATTTAAAGGGACAGGTCGTGACCTGTCCCTACTCTTTAATACGAGAGATGATTAGGATTTTATTCTTGACTTAACTTTTATCGATTTAAATTCTTTGGGAAAATCGATGGATAATAAAGGAACGGTCTGTGAACGTTCGGATTAATAGGAACAGTTTGAAACTGTTCCCTACGGGGAAATGTGTGAAATCATGATTTACAAACGTAAACGAAATCGGTTGGCAGGCTACGATTATTCCACACCGGGATATTATTTTGTGACTATTTGCACGAAAGGAATGCTGGAATATTTTGGACGTGTGCAGAATAACGAAATGAAATTGAAAGGTGCAGGTCGGATTATTCAGGATAGAATAAAATGGTTGGAAAATCAATTTGAATATATTAAAATAATCAAATCCGTTGTAATGCCGAATCATGTTCATATTATAATTCAAATAATTAATGTAAACGTAGAGACAGGTCGCGACCTGTCTGATAAAAAAACAGGGACTGATAAAAAAACAGGGACTGATAAAAAAACAGGGACTGATAAAAAAATAGGATCTGATAAAAAAATAGGATCTGGGAAAAAAATAGGATCTGGGAAAAAAACAGGGACAACTCACGAGTTGTCCCTACGTAAAATAAAATCAATATCCGAATTGGTCGGTGCATTTAAAACCACAACATCAAAATTGATCCATCAATCCGGATTAAAAGAATTTCAATGGCAACGTTCATTCTACGATCACATCATCCGCAATAATGAAGAATTGAATAGGATATCAGATTACATAGAAAAAAATCCGCTGTTATGGAAACAGGATTAATATTTTATAGAATTGGAACAATGAGAGACAGGTCGCGACCTGTCTCTCATTTACAATTTTAAAACAATCCTGTTCACCCAAAGTGCTTTCCTATCAAAGTTAGTTTTAAAATTCTCAACCATAAATTCACGGTCGATAGCGATAAGGT
>JABMPU010000086.1 GCA_013203665.1 Armatimonadota bacterium | reverse complement strand
TGGGTCTTCCCTACCAGCGGTGTGGTGTTTGTTTATTAGCCACGAAGATCGCGAAGAAATAGTAAATTAAACACCGAAGACACCGAGAATGTCTTTGTGGCTGGACTTGACTTAAGAATTCGGATTTTCTTTCACCTTTACCAAACCGAAGATTTGAGTTAAGAACAGACACGAGCAAAAGCTAAAAACCTTGCGAATGGTTGAGGAAGGAGACCTTCGCAATGGTTGAAAAAAAAATGTTCAATGCAAGTAGGAGGAAAAATGGATAAATGCCCGATATGCCTTTCACCGAGTAATATTATAACTATACATAATCCTATTTCAATAAAATGTGATTGTTTAAGATGTGGTATTTTTATATTAACTAGAAACGGAGAAACTATATTAACTAATCAAAATTACCTTGTAGAATACGACAATGAGAAAAAGGTAAATATCTCTGGTTGGATTAGAGAAAATCAAGGTTCAGACATAATTCTCGATGCAGAAAAAATAAATTCCTTAATGACATTAAAGAATCTTTCAGTTTCTGAGAAAGCGGATAAGATCCTAAAATATCTCGCTAAGCAATTTCCTGTTGCTGGTTCAAATATGAATTACGACTTTAATAAAGTTGGAGAAATTCTAGGTGTAATTAAACATCAAACTTTTCCTGAATCAAGTAATGATCCTTTTATGAAAATGTTCAATAAAAATGCACCTAACTTATTACCATTAATTTCAGTAGGTAAGATTATTGATGCAAGAGAATTTAATTTCATTTGGGAAGATTATCTAATAAATGAAAAAAAATATATCTCATCGTCTAATCAACCAAAAATAACACCCGTAGGTTGGGCATATCTCGAAAGCCTGCGTCAGCCAAATCCCGATAGCAAAAAAGCATTCGTTGCAATGTGGTTCGATCCTGAAATGGAAAAAATATATGACCATTCAATAAAAAAAGCAATTGAAGATGCAGGCTATAAGCCAATTCAAATAGGTAGAAAAGAGCATAATAATGATATTAATGATGAAATAATTGGAGAAATACGAAGCTGCAAATTTGTAGTAGCGGATTTTACTGGAAATCGTGGTGGCGTTTATTATGAGGCTGGTTTTGCTTATGGACTTAATATTCCTGTTATCTATACATGTAAAGAAGGTCAGCTAAAAAAAGTTCATTTCGATGTTAATCATCGCAATATTATTGATTGGGAAAATGGAGATGATTTATACAAACGACTTTTGAATAGAATAAATTCTACAATTACATAATTTCTTTGTTCGTTTTTATTCGTTGTTAATTTTCCTGAAAATACAAAATAATAAACCATCTGTTGTAAATATACAACAAAAAGTTTGACATATTATACACCCAAAATTATTCGTGTCCCATGGAATTAAGAAAAATTTATAATCGTATTTCTGTTTTAAGGCAGGAGCGTGGTATTTCCCGCAAGGAATTAGCTGCAAAGACCGGTGTTAACTTTCAGACGGTTGGCTACCTGGAGCGGGAAGAATACAATCCCAGCCTGGATCTGGCATTCCGCATCAGTGAATATTTCAACTTACCTATTAATTTGATCTTTTCTACGGAACCGTTAAAACCGCTCAGTGAGGAGCTTTTAAAACTAAAACAAGGAGATTAGTTTGAACGAATTAAAAAAACATAAAGCAGGTGTTATCCTGAATTACCTGAGTATAATTTTCATTCTTGTTATTTTCTACCTGATAAAACTACTTGGTATAAACAAGATTAATTTATTATTTGAAATAATTCCGATTGTTGTATTGATAGTGACATTCAAATCTGCATTTCTCACAACCAATTTCTGGAAGATGACTCATACATCTTCCAAAAATCTGGATGAAAGGGAGCTGCAAGTTGTATATAAAGCTACAACTTTTTCCTACACGATTTTCACTATAGCTTGCTTGATAATAATTTACACATTCAATCTCATAGGACTTGGTTCAATAGATGTAGTTTTAGCTGCCTGTCTTTTGTATTTTGCTCATACACTTCCTGCTGCTATCATTGCCTTTACACACAAGTAAGAATAATTTCAAGAAGACGATATCCTAAATTTGAATTATTTTCTAATACAAAATTGAGGAAATATCTATGAAGAAAAGAAAAATATATTTTTTATTAGCATTGCTCTATTTGATGGGAACTTCCTATTTATTTGCCTGTACCATTTTTTATGCAGCCCGAAATAACATGGTTTTAAGTGGTAATAATGAAGATTGTAGCGACCCAAATACTTTTATGACGTTTTACCCATCTGAAGCTGGAAAGCTGGGTTGGGTAAAGTTTGGTTTTCAAAATGGTTTCCCGCAAGGTGGCATGAACGAATGTGGATTATTTTGGGATGCAGCTTCTACCCCATATATGGCAATGCCTTATAGCGAGGAATACAAGGAAAAATATAACGGTGTATTAATGCAAAAGGTTATTGAAGAATGCTCCACAACCCAGGAAGTAGTTGCTGTTTTCGAGGAATATTATTGCGATGATCTTTATAATGCACAATATTTAATTGGAGATTCCACTGGAACTTCCATAATCGTGGAGGGAGATGAGATTTTTGGCAGTAATGAAGATTTCCAGGTTATGACTAACTTCTGCCAATCTCAATATGAACCGGGCAATTTTCCATGCTGGCGCTATAATACTGTGAAAGAAATGTTACAAAACGGTGATGAAATTTCTACTGTATCATTTGGCTGGATACTTTCTGCAACTCATCAACAGGGAAATTATCCAACTCAATATTCCAATATCTATGATAATAAGAATTGTATTATTTATCTTTTTCGCAACCACAACTACGAGGAATATATCACGATAGATTTGAGTCAGGAACTTGAAAAGGGATTCAAAGATTACAATATTCCATCACTATTTTCAAGTGTTAATATGATCTATCCTGATTATGAGGAAGTCGTAAATTCCACATCTGTTACATTCCGCTGGGAAGGGAAAGCAAACTGCACTTATGAGCTTTACTGCTCCACTGATCCTGGTTTTTCAGACTGTGAACCAATTCTTATCGAGTCATTCGACTTTATAAAAACTACAACACCGGGCTTAAACCTGTTATTTTCAGGAATATTTATTTCAGGATTTTTAGGTTTACTCAGAAAGCGAGTTTTCTTAAAACTGATTCCAGTTTTTTTCGTTGTTTTCATCCTGCTCGGTTGTTCACAAAATTCAACTTCACCATCAGGTGATGATATCATTGAATTTTCCCAGACAGTAGAGAATTTAGAACCGGATACTACATATTACTGGAAATTAATAGCACATTCAGATGCAGAATCAGATTTCAGCAGTGAAACTGTGGTGTATCCTTTTTATACAACTGGAAATTAAAATATTTGTAGGTTTTTACTTTTCGTTATTCTATGTTGAAATTACTTCTTGAAAAACATAATATACAAAGGTCTGATAGCAGCTAAAATCAGAAGTATAATATACCACCAATAACTCAAAGAAGTAATTGCCGGAATCAGTTTTATCAGGATAATAATAACTAACATCGCACAAAGCTGAGCAAGCTTGATATCCCAAATTGTAAAAAATCTGATTCTTTTGTTAAAAAACTTAATCATACACATAATAACCTCCTAACCTGATTTAAAATTGCCAAGTTCCAAAAATCTGGCAAGTTTTTTTTCATTCAAAAAAATATTTGACCAAAATACTTTCCTTTCAAAACTGGCAATTGAATTCAGAATAAGGAAGTTAAGATGACTGAGAAAAATTTTTCTTTTATTTGGGAAAAAAGCAGACAACAAAAAGTTGTTATTTCCAGCCATCTCCTTTTACTCCCCTGAGCGGGGAAAATATAAATCAACTCAAATATTCAAATTTTAAAAAACAAATAATTTCAGGAGAAAAATAATGGAATATCCTTTTGATATAATTGAGAAAAAGTGGCAAAATATCTGGTCAAAGAAGAAAATATTCAATGCGATCGATTTCTCTAAAAAAGCCAAATATTATGTTTTGTCCATGTTTCCGTATCCTTCAGGAGCATTGCATATGGGACATGTTTCCAATTACTCCATCGCTGATGCTATTTCACGTTATAAGATGATGCAGGGATTTAATGTAATGCAGCCCATGGGATACGATTCTTTTGGATTGCCTGCTGAAAACTTTGCAATAGAGAATAACTCTCATCCAAGAATAACTACGGATGAAAATATCAAAATTATGCGAAATCAATTTGATTCCATTGGTTTTGGTTTGGATTGGGAACGTGAAGTAAGCACCTGCCATTCGGATTATTACAGGTGGGGACAGTGGCTTTTTAAGAGAATGTATGAAAAAGGGCTGGTTTACAAAAAAACATCTTTTGTGAACTGGTGTGATTCCTGTCAGACCGTGTTGGCAAATGAGCAGGTAGAGGATGGGAAATGCTGGCGTTGTGAAACGGTTGTTCGTCAAAAAGAGCTTGAGCAGTGGTTTTTCAAGATAACAGATTATGCAGAAGAACTTCTAGATTTTTCAAAGGTTATAGATTGGCCAGAACGCGTGAAAACCATGCAGACGAACTGGATAGGAAAAAGTTTTGGCACCGAAATGTGGTTCAAACTGCAAGACTCTGATGATATTATTAAGGTTTTTACAACTCGACCGGATACGATTTTCGGCTGCACGTTTATGGCTCTTCCACCGGAACATCCTCTTGTTTCCCAATGGTTGAAAAACGAACCTGAAAATTCCGAGATAAGAAAATTCTGCGATAAAGTTATGAACGAGGATAAAATTACCAGAACTGCGGAAGACACCACCAAAGAAGGAATATTCACGGGCAGATATGCGCTCAATCCTGTTAATGAAGAGAAAGTTCAGATATGGGTTACGAATTATGTTTTGATGGATTACGGAACTGGAGCTGTGATGGCTGTTCCTGCGCATGATCATCGAGATTTTGAATTTGCTAAAAAGTACAATATACCTATCAAACTTGTTATCCAGAATCCTGAAAAAAACCTGGTTCTGGAAGAAATGACCGAAGCCTACATAGAACCTGGAATACTGGTTAATTCCGCTCAATTTGATGGAATGGTAAGTATTGCTTCCCAAGATGCAATCACAGATTGGATGACGCAGCAGGAAACCGGAAAACACACTATAACTTACAGGTTGCGCGATTGGGGAATTTCCCGTCAAAGATATTGGGGAACTCCAATACCTGTTATTTATTGTGAAAATTGCGGAACGGTTCTTGTTCCCGATGAAGACCTGCCTGTGAAATTACCAGAAAAAGTCCAACTGGGAAAGACAACCCAGAATCCCCTGCTTTCAGTCCCTGAATGGGTGAATACAACCTGTCCGAAATGTGAAGGTCCTGCCAGAAGAGAAACCGATACAATGGATACTTTTGTGGATAGTTCCTGGTATTTTGCCCGTTATGCAGATGCCAAAAATGATAAGATTCCATTTGATAAAGAAAAAGCTGATTACTGGCTGCCGGTCGATCAATATATCGGTGGAATAGAACATGCCGTGATGCACCTGATGTATGCGAGATTTTTCCATAAATTTATGCGTGATATCGGACTGGTTAGTTCTGATGAACCGTTTGCACGTTTGCTTACTCAGGGAATGGTTACCAAAGACGGTGCCAAGATGAGCAAATCAAAAGGAAATACTGTTGATCCTCAATACATAATCGATCGCTTCGGTGCGGATACAGTCAGGATTTTCATGCTGTTTGCATCTCCACCGGAAAAAGATGTGGAATGGAATGATGAAGCTGTAAAAGGAGCATTTCGATTCTTGAACCGTGTTTATCGTCTTTTCGAGGATGAAGATAATAAGAATTACTTAGAATTGATTAAAAAATATTATAATACTTCGAATAAATTTAATACTGTAGGTAAAGAAGATATTTGTATATTGATAAAGGAGCTTAGATATAATACTCATAACCTCATTAAGAAAGTGCGGGAAGACATTGAAAATCGAGTGCATTTCAATACTGCGATAGCATCTATTATGGAATATATTAATCTAAAAGATTTCAGTCGTATTTATTGGACACTCGATCCTGAAAGTTTTTATAATAATACAGAGAAAACAATTTATGCTGATGCTTTTGCAGTTATTCCACGTCTGCTTTATTCCTTTGCTCCGCATATTTCGGAAGAACTTTGGGAAATGATTGGAAATAAGGAATTAGTTCATGAAACTGGAATCCCTGAATATAATCCTGAATACCTGGTTAAAGATGAAATAACTTATGTAGTTCAGATAATGGGAAAAATCAGGGGAAAACTTTCAGTTGCTCCTTCAACCTCTGAGGAAGAAATAAAAGAAAAAGCTCTGGAACTGGAAAACGTGAAAAAATATCTTCACGGAAAAGAGATCAAGAAGATCATTGTTGTGCCTAATAAACTGGTGAGTATAGTAGCGAAGTAGCTGGTTAGCTATTAGCCTGTTAGCCATTAGCAGATAGCATTTAGCAGGATGTGGGTTAGCGGACTTGACTCGTAGCGAGTTTAGGAGTGCGAGTTGAGAACGCAGAAAGGAAAAATTGTAGGGACAGCTCTGTGAGCTGTCCTTCTTTTATGTGCAACTATCTTAACTATTATGATTCGTTAAAAATTATTAGAGCAATGGAAATAGCAAGTATGATAATTTTTAAAATATTTGACAAATATAATTGATTTGTAAATATCCATTCAATCAATAAAAGGATATATTGAATTTGAATTAGGAGATAAAAATGGGCATTTCTGATTTTGATGAACAAAATAATTTAAGCAAGAATAAAGAAAACAACAGCGTAAATGAAGTTTGTAGCCTCGAAGAATCTTGTACTGAAAAAGATAATTTATTCAAAGCAATAGAAAATGATCCAAATAAATGGGAAGCATACTATAAACTTGGTCATATCTTTTATGAAGAAAAGGATTACGATAAAGCCATAGAATACTATAAAAAAGCAAAGGTTAAGCCAACATACATTCATAAAAGTAAAGGAAAATATATAGTTTATTGTAACGAATTGTTTAGCAATAATGTTCTTGAAGAAACATCTTATATACCCAATATACTGAAAGCTTATAAATATCGTGGTTTTGCCAAATTCAAAGCAGAAAAATTTGATGAAGCAATAAATAATCTTAACAAACTCTTTCTAGATAAGTTAGGTAATGTAAAAGACTTATCTGAGTATCATCACTACCCTTCAATGTTTGTTCAAAGTTTACATGAAATGAAAGTTATTAATGATGACGATTCTATTCCTTTCATTTTAGCATTAGCATACTATAAATCAGACTACCAAACCTTTAATTTATATTTCGTACACCAGCTTATGCTTTTCACAATAGAACTAAATCCAAAGAATTCAAGAGCATATTATTATTTAGCTAAAACAATGGCTTATAAAAGTGGAGAAGATCCTAACCATATGCACATTGATGATGAAGTAATTCAATATTATTCAAAAGCAATAGAAATTAATCCAAAATTTTATGAAGCAATAAAAAATAGAGGTGAAGTTTACTATAGTAATGAAGATTATGTAAATGCCTTAAAAGATTATGAAAAAATTTTCTCACAATATTCAGATGATTTCGATTTTCTGATTGATTTTGGATTCGCTTATATGCAGCTAAATGATTTTCTATCAGCAATAAAGGCATATGATCAAATAATTAACTATAAAATAAAAGAAGGGGAGCATGAACGAATAGGAAGTAAATACATTATAAGAAATAATAGAGCAGAAACTATCTTAGAGTATAAAAAGAAAACATGGATTTTTACAGAATATAAAACATACAAACAAAAACTTGATTTATATCCTATGAATATTGACGCTTTGTGCTATTTTGCAAAAATGCATCAAATTTCACAAAACTATGATGAATTATTAACAATTACTGAAAAGATTTTGAAGATTAATCCAGAAATTCCTGAAGCATATTTTTATAGATCAAAAAATTTTATTAATTCTAATGAAGAAATAAATGAAAATGTTGTTAATGATGTTCTTAATGTTCTGAAATTTATAGAGAATCGGGTAAGTTTGATTCCCTTAGATGATGTATTTATATATCTTACCTTATATTATTTTTCAATTAATGATTATAGAAACACACTATATTATTTTAATAAATTAAAATTTGAAAACAAGCATTATGTTAACAATGAAATTGATTTTACAATTTCTGTAACTATATCGTTGTTAAAAGAAGAAATGCTTCCGATACTACAAAATAAAATAAATCGAATATTTATTATTCTTCCTTGTTTAAAATGCGGTGAAAAGAATTTTACTGTACTAAGAACAAATACTTCATATGATGCCATTGAACTTGAATGTGCTGTTTGCAAAAAAAGAAATTGGATCAAAACAGATACAAAATTGCATACAGAAGATATTGAAACATTTAATGATTGGGTTGAATTAGGGCAACCTTTTGAATTATTGATTACTTCAACATTCAATGCTGATGATTTAAGAAAACGAGAAAAGCTACCATCGTATATTCGACGTGAGGTTTGGAGAAGAGATGGTGGCAAATGTGTTAATTGTGGTTCAAGAGAAAACCTTGAATATGATCATATTATACCATTTTCAAAGGGTGGTAGTAACACAGTTAGAAACATCGAATTGTTATGTGAAAAATGCAATAGAGAAAAAACAAACAAAATTCAATAATTTGTTTTTCAATCTTATTATACTGATTTATTCATAATGCGTCCACATCCGAATTATTTTAACGATCTTCTCTTTTTTCAGAACTTGATAAATAATTCTGTGCCGGATATTTATTCGTCGGGAATATGCTCCTTTCAAGTCGCCAACCAGTTTTTCATAAGAAGGCGGATTCTGAAACGGATCATTTATGAGTATTTCCAAAATTTTTAATGCTTTATCTTTTAATCCGGATTTAGAGAGTTTTTCTGCATCCTTCTGAGCTGCTTTTGTGTAAACCAGTTTCCAGTTTACCACTTAAGTTCCTCAGAGCATTCTTCTACAGGAGTTTTCATTCCTTCAATAATGGACTTACGCATTCCGGGAATAGAAAGCAGGAAAAGAGTTTCCTGGATATCGTTCCAGTCTTCTTCGGATATGAGAACAGCGTTTCCCCTCCTTCCTGAAATTATTACAGGTTTGTGGCTTTCAGCAGTTTTATCTATCAGCCTGTACAGTTTTGCCCTGGCTTCGGTTGCATTAATTGTTGTCATCTTTCCTCCAATTCAAATACAAAGACAAAGTACGTAAAAGCGTACGCAAGTCAAGTTGTTTTTTCATCCAATCCTGAAATTTGACACAAGTCGACTGATCTTGTGTTAAGTTGAACGATGATTATTCCTTGCCAATACGAAGTTGTATAAAGGCTGGAGCTGTCCTTCCTCTTTCATTTCAAGATCAATTAGTCATTTGCATCCCAGGAAATATCCTTTTATTGACAATCATCTGATTCAAAATAAATTCGACACATCAAATCAGGAGGAGAAAATGAAAAGATTTAAGTTGCTCTTAATTTTGTCTTTTTTGTTAATATTACTAATCGGATGTGAAAAGGATAGTAAAAAAAACGTCTTTGAAACAGATTTTCCACTTTTTGGAGGAAATGGCGCAGAAGATATTGAAACCATTATGATGGTGACGTCCTTAGATGTGAACAGCGATGCTTGGATTTCTTTATATACCATGAACGAACCAATAACATGGATGTTGGAGATCAATGGCATCCAAGTAAATTTCACATGGGAACTATTGGAAGAATGGGTAGCATCTATTTTTGTAGAAGGAATGTGTGCTGCTGGCGAAACTATGACATACATTTTCGAATTGAACGGTGAAACTTTTTCCGGTGATTTGACCATTCCACACTTTCCAATAGTTAACTGGCCTTCATTTAATTTCAATGAAGATTATGAATTCACATGGACATTAACGCAAAATACCGATGTTCAAATGATTGATTTTGGCATTGAAACTTTTGATGACGATTTCGTAGAAACTTGGCTGATAGACGGTGCTGACAGAAGTTTCGAGATAGACAAAAATAATTATGAAGACTATCAGAATAACTGTGAATGGATTGGGATTTATTTGCATCCTATCAACTTTTCAATTTTTGATGAAACTCTTATCTTCTCGTTAACATTTGCAGGTGCTAATATTGAAGAAGATAGAGAGCTTGATATTAAGAAAATAGCGAAAACTATTATGAAAAACAGATAGTTTATTATTTTTTTTTGCATTATACCACCACCATAAGTTATCGGCTTGTGGTGGTTTTTTTATTTGACCTTATTTTTCAAAAGATTAATTTCGTTTCCAAAAAAAGAATGGAGTGATTAATGACTTTCCAGAAATCAATCACCTTTTCAACTTCCGGTCAACATGATATACATGAAATCACAAACCAGGTTTCAGAAGCAGTCTTAGAATCCGGCATCAAAACAGGGATTGCACATATTTTCAATATCGGTAGTACAGGAGCAGTTGGCACGATTGAATATGAACCGGGATTGAAAAGAGACCTTCCTGAAATCCTCGATAAACTTATCCCTCCCAGCAGGAAATACGGACATGAACAAACCTGGCACGACGGAAATGCACATTCTCATCTGCAGGCAACTTTGCTTGGTCCATCACTGACTGTTCCAATACAAAATGGCAAACTTGAACTGGGAACCTGGCAGCAGATTTTTCACCTGGAATGCGATATCAAACCCAGAACAAGAAAGTTGATAATAACAGTGACAGGAGAATGAAATGGATTATTTTACGATAGTGCTAATTGGAATCGGACTGGCAATGGATGCCTTTGCGGTTTCAATAACCAGCGGTTTTACATTGAAAACTTTCAAAGTAAGATATGCTTTTAAAATCGCAATTTTCTTTGGAGCTTTCCAGGCAATAATGCCGGTTTTGGGCTGGCTTGCTGGAAATAGTTTCAGGCAATATATCGAACCTTGGGACCATTGGATCGCTTTTGCGCTATTATCTTTTATTGGTGGTAAAATGATTTATGAATCAACAAAAGTGAAACAAACTGACATGAAATTTGATCCAAATAAATTATTAGTTTTGTTTAGCCTTTCGCTTGCCACCAGTATCGACGCTCTTGCAGTTGGCATCAGTTTTTCAGTTTTGAATCTACAAATTATTGGACCTGTATTAATTATTGGATTAGTTACTTTTATTTTTTCATTTTTTGGTGTTCAAATTGGAAAAAGATTTGGTAAATTTTTAGGAAATAAAATCGAAATTACGGGGGGAGTTGTTCTTATTGGAATTGGGATTAAAATCTTAATCGAGCATCTGGTTTTGCAATAAAAGACACTTCTGGTTTGCAAGCCCTACAGCCTGTGTGAAAATGATTTCTTAGAGTTATAACGACCCCCATCCCTAATCCTTCTCCTATCGAAGGGGAAGGGAACTGCCTGCGGCAAAAGAAGATAGATTCTCACTCTAAATAGTGGGAGTTAGAGGGGGTTGAGAAAATATCGAGCATTTCATCAGTTTTCACATACACCCTACCTTGCTTGGAAATCCTTCCTACATTTCCATCCTGCAGCTGCCGGATGGAAACGAGGATAGATAAATTTGAACTTTCCGAATCTTGTTTGTAAGAATTTCTTTGGGGAAGCTTCGGAAGAAAGATAATTAATAATCTAATCTGTATTTATCTGAGAAAATCCGCTTGCTGGGTCGTGATTTTAACGAAGACTGGTGAGCAAAATAAAATCAAATTTGTGAATCTTCGCCTGCCCCGTAAGGAAGTATGACTGTATCGGGGTGTTCTTAGTGGCTAAAAAAAATGGTGCTGAAG
>JABMPU010000085.1 GCA_013203665.1 Armatimonadota bacterium | reverse complement strand
TTTGGATCCTATTCTCTTACCAGCAGTGGCCTCTATGATATTTTTATTGCAAAAATAGATACTAATGGAAACTGGTTATGGGCATCTAAAGCTGGTGGAGATTCATATGATTATGCTCAAGCAATCTCTTCTGACAACTTTGGCAATTGCTATGTCACGGATATTTTAACGAAACAACATCCTTTGGCTCCTTTTCTCTTACCAGCAGTGGCAGTTTGGATATTTTTGTAGCAAAGATGGATACAAATGGTAACTGGCTATGGGCTACCAAAGCTGGTGGAATTTCCCAGGATATAGGATATGGAATCACAATAGATGATACCGGTAACAGTTATGTAACAGGATGTTTTGAAGAAACAGCAACCTTTGGTTCGTTTTCTCTTACCAGTAGTGGACATTCTGATATTTTTGTTGCTAAATTGGAGTCAACAAGTACTCTTTTGTTTACCGATTTCATTTCTTATATTACATCGGGTTTTGCCCTATTAACAGTTAATTTCACAGATTTATCTCAAGGCAATATAATAAATTGGCAATGGGATTTCCAGAACGATGGAATATTTGATTCTTTTGAACAGGATCCAACTTATGCTTACACTCAAGCGGGAATTTATGATGTAAAGCTGAAAATCAGTAATGAAACTCAAGTAGATTCTTTAATAAAATATGAATATATTACCGTTAATCCTGGAAATGCAATTTATGGTTATGCTTTTTTGGAAAACCAATCCTATCATAAAGGTATTAAGATATTGTTTGAAAGAACTGTTCCGAGTTCTTATATCGATAGTACTTTTACTGATTCCACAGGTTACTTTATTCTTGGTGTTCCAGAAGGTATTTATGACATAACATATTCAAAAAATACCTTTCATCCAATTTATAAATATGATGAAATATTATATTCTAATACAACATTACCAGATGTTACTTTACTAGATACTCCTGCTACTTTACTTGTACCATCGGTTTATTCTTCAATACAATATGCTATAGAAGAATCTTTCCCGGGAGACACAATACTTGTAGCTCCTGGTACTTACATTGAAAATGTTGATTTCCTTGGTAAAAGTATAAATCTGTTTTCTTATTATGCAACAACTCTGGATACTACTTATATTTCACAAACCATAATTGATGGTTCAAATACTGGCTATGCAGTTAAATTTAATACTTTAGAAGACACATTATCATTAATTAATGGCTTCACTCTTACTACTAATGGAAATAATAAAGGTGTTTATTGTTATTCAGCTTCTCCCAAAATTACAAATTCTATCATTACAGACAATTTTGGAGGAGTATGCATTTACCAATCAGACCTAATTCTTGAAAACGTTTATATAATAAATAATAATTATGGAAATAGAGGAGCAGGCATATACTGTAACAACTCCAACCCTATTCTAAGAAATGTTACTATTCATTCTAATATAACTAGTAGTAACGGAGGAGGTATATATTGCGAAAATACAAGTATGACTTTATCTAATTGTAGTATTAATCAGAATTCTTCCATTTACGGTGGTGGGATATATTGTAAAGATAATAGTATCATGATTTTATCTAATTGTAGTATTAATCAGAATTACTCATCATATTATGGAGGTGGGATTTATTGTTATTATTATTCATCTATAATTTTAAATAATACCATATTAGCTGGCAATACGACAAATCAATCGCATGGAGGAGGGATTTATTGTAGTAGTGCTTCAAATCTTGATATCAATAATTGCACAATTATAAATAATCATACTTCGGACGATGGTAGTGCTATTTATCTTCAATCGAGTAGTAGTAATGCCGATATTTCAAATTCAATAATTTCTGATAATTCCGGAAATTATGCAATATATGTTTCATCTGGTACAATAACAATTGATTACTCAGATTTCTGGAATAATGGAGTTGGAAATTTTTATAATTGTGGTCAATGGGTTGGAGTAAATGTTACTACAAATGCTAATGGTGATTCATGCGATGCCTACTATAATATTCAGGTGGAACCAAGTTTTGTAAATACTGCTAATGGAGAATATAGTTTGACCTCCATCTCTCCTTGTATTGATGCTGGAGATCCATCATCACCCCTTGATCCAGATGGTACAATTTCAGATATGGGAGCATTTTTTTATGATCAAAATCAGCCATCAGCAGATTTTATTGCAAATATAATGAGTGGTACCTCTCCTTTAATTATAGATTTTTCAGACCTATCTTCAATGGGTTTATCAGGTAATCCCATTCTTGAGTGGAACTGGGATTTTAATAGTGATGGTACAATAGATTCGCAAGCACAAAATCCCCAATGGACATATTATGAAAGAGGGAATTACACTGTAACCTTAACAATATTTGATGGAACTTATGTGGATGCAGAAATTAAAGAGGATTATATCTCATTATTAAATTCTGCTCCGATTATTCAAAATCCTTTAATAGATTTTTCTTTCGATGAAGATACTTCTGATAGTTCGATAGATTTATTTTCTGTTTTCGATGACCCGGATTTACTTTATGGAGATAGCTTATCTTTTTCTTATTCCGGGAATGACAGTATTCTAGTTGAAATCTTAAATGGTGTAGTTACATTTACTCCTTTACCGGATTGGTTTGGTGCTGAAAATATCACTTTTACAGCTACTGATGATAGCTTGGTTTTCATTTCTGATGATGTTTTGGTAACAATAATAAATGTTAATGATCCACCTGTAATCAATTTTCCTACCGACTTTACTTTTTATGAGGATAGTCTTGAAACCTATGATTTTACGCAGTATATTACAGATATTGATAATTCACTTAACGACATATCGTTAACCTGGTCTGGTAATGATACTATCAATATTGTCCAGGATGGATGGGAAATAACTTTTTCTTCAAATTTTCAGAACTGGAATGGACTTGAATCAGTTACATTCTTTTTTAATGATAATAGTGATAATATTAGAATTTCAAAAAATAATAAAATAAGGGAAAAGTTGAAATCTGAATTCACTGATGATATAGTTTCTGAAACAATCGATGTTATCTGCCTTCCGGTGAATGATCCACCTACAATTATTCTACCCGATTATTTCACATTTACAGAAGACAGTACATTGGTTGAAGATTTTGCAGTTTATATCGATGATGTCGATCCTGATGTTCTTACTTTATCTGTAACAGGAAATACAGAAATAACAGTTGATATTGTTGGAACTATTGTAACTTTCGGAGCTTCAGCAAACTGGAATGGCATGGAAACTTTAACCTTCACAGTAGATGATAACCAGACAAGAGCAACAGCATCAGATGATGTTGATGTGATAGTAACTCCGATGAATGACCCACCAACAATTGTGCTTCCGGATGATTTCACTTTCGTCGAAGACAGTACATCTGTTGCAGATTTTGAACCGTATATATTTGATGAGGAAGGAGACCCGCTAACCTTGAGTGTTGCAGGAAATGACAGCATTATAGTAGATATCACAGATTTCATAGTCACTTTCTCTGCATTACCTGACTGGAACGGAACTGAAATATTAACCTTCACAGTAGATGATAATGTTACCAGGGCAACTGCTTCTGATTCTGTGTATGTAATTGTAACTCCGGTTAATGACCCACCCACTATAATATTGCCAGATTATTTCACTTTTGCAGAAGACAGCACCTTAGTTGAAGATTTTGCAGTTTATATCGATGATGTTGACCC
>JABMPU010000084.1 GCA_013203665.1 Armatimonadota bacterium | reverse complement strand
GGAATAAGACAGACTCCTGAGCAAATTTCAGAAGCAGCTATCCAGGAAGATGTTGATGCTTTGGGCTTGAGTTTACTTTCCGGGGCACATAATTTTTTATTTCCTAAGGTTGCCGAACTTCTAAGAGAAAAAGGAGCGGAAAAGATATTGCTTTTCGGCGGTGGCGTGATACCCGAAGAAGATATTGATTTCTTAAAAACCAAGGGATTTAAAGCAATTTTTACTCCTGGAGCCACATCAGAAGAAGTTATCAGCTTTATTAATAATAATCTAAAAGATTAGAAAATGCCTGAAAAAAAAATTATCTCAAACGAATCCGGAAGTCTTGTTCTGGAAGTTTCTGAAGACGGATTTTCAGCATATTTAACCATTAAAGATTCCGGGCAGATGATAGACGAGAATGAGATAACATCGCTTCTGAACGTGGCGGGAATAAGAGCCGGAGTTGATGAAGCCATCTTATATAACCGACAGCAAAAAATAAAAAAAGAACTGAATAAACCTTTTTTAATTACCCTTAAGACTAAGCCGGAATCGCAGTTAGAGATTTCATATCTTTTTGATGAGAATAATTGTTTCGATCCATACGAATTTAGAAGTATAACAGAATTAGATGGTTTAGAAAGAGTACAAAAGAATTCATCGGTTGCCAGTTTATTAATCTCAGGAATGGTAAAAACCACAACAGATATTTTCGGCAAAGAGATAACCCCTAAAGTTGCTGAAGAAAAAGTTGTGGATGACTATCTTGGCAAAAATGTGTTTTATTCTGAAGAGAAAAAACAGATTCTAACAAAAAAATCCGGTTATCCATATATTGATGAACAGAAAAGAATAAACATAAAATCACAGTTTAAGATAGAGGAAGATATTGAAGAAGCTTCATTAGATTTTTTTGGTGATCTAATTATTAAGGGCAACATCATAAATTCAGATTTGAAAGTGGATGGAGATTTAAGAGTTAATGGGAATATTTTAAATTCGGAAAAGAATGGAATCTTAGTTGAAGGAGACGTGCAATTTCGTTCTGCTGAAAATTCAAAAATTATTTGTAGTGGCGGAATTACTTTTAGAAGGGAAATAAAATTTTGTCATGTTATAGCTGAAAATGGAATCTCCGGAAAAGGAGATAGCAAAATTGTGGGAGGCTTAACTCAAAGTGGGAGCAATATCGATATTGCTACGTTCGGAGAAGATATGGATGTTCCAACTGAAGTCGAAATCACAATATCTCCCTTTTGCAAAGAAAGAATTTTCAGTTTAACCCAGCAGCTTAATGAAGTTGAAGAAAATACACCTGATAATTCTGAGCTTATTCAGCAATTAACAAAAGAGCTAAAAAACTTTGAAAATAAATACGAAGAAAAATTTGAAAAATACATAATCAGGAAAGATAAAGAGTTTCATATTACTGCTGTTAAAACTGTTTTTCCAGAGGTTTCTCTTCGGATTCTGAATAAAACCAGGAGAATTTCTAAAGAGCTGAATGGATATTCATTTTATCACTCTTAGGAAATGTTTATTTCTCTTTTCTTTGACGCTGATTTACACTGATTATTTATGATTCAGTATGATTATCATTCTTATGACTTTCAGCTAATTCTTTTTTTGCCACCCCGATACAGTTTACCCCGGTGGTTTTTTTATCCAACTGGGGTCATACTTCCTTACGGGGCAGGCTGACTTTAACTGAATAACACAGACAATTTCGTTCATTTAAATTCACAAAAATTTACTACTGAAAATCTCTATTTCATATTTTATCATATTTTATCTACGTTCATCTGCGTCTAATTCTTTTTCTTTTACCGTGTCCGGCTTTTTGATCGCCTTTGTTTATTTGAAGGAAAGACATTCATTTCGATTTTGCAAAACCTTTTTGAAAAAGGATAACATGGAAAAAGAGAAACGCGAAAAAAATACTTGACAAACAACAATTAAAAATTTATTAAAATTTGGTGAAATTATTTAAGTTTTTTCGTTTTTATCTTTTTGAGAATATGAAAAAATTTAATACATAATTTTATGGAGGAAGAAATGAAAAAAAAAATAAATCTTAACTGCTTATTACTGTTTGTGATATTGTTCATCCCTTCAATCTCAGTTGCTTATAAGGGGATTGAACGAGGTACTGAACCGGAAGAAATTTACATTAGTTCCCGCTGGTATGCTACGTTTCAGTGCGGATATTACGGTTTATATTATTCAACAAATAATGGTGAGGATATTGAACTGAAGTATTATACTCCAAACCCGTTTGCGCCCGATTCTATTAATTTAGATCGTCCTCACTTGATTTCTGATATGACTCCCGGAGTGTTATACTGCCGAACTTCAGAACCTTACTTATGGATTAGTAATAACTATGGTGAAAATTGGGAGTTTGTAGAAGTTTATGGTGCAAGCATGTATAACGCCGGTTGTGTAGAAGGAGAAATTTACCGAAGATATGTTGGATTATCACGAAGCGACGATTATGGTTCAAATTTCGAACTCGTCATTGATTCGCTATGTATGGTAACCGAGATTGGCATTTCACCAGGAGAATTATATGGCATAAATGGTAATTATATTGAAGGTTTTAAAATCCATTATCGCAATGATTATGGTGGAACATTTACCCAGCAGTGTATTCTCGATTCTATTATACCAGTGGTAGCTAATCCTTATCCCACTCTTTCTCGCGGCACGGAACAGGGTGAACTCTATTTAATAACATGGGATTCATTATACAGGTATTACATTTATCGTAGTACAGATTATGGACAAACTTTTGAATTTCAATACCAATCCGAGTACATAAATACATATATGTGGTTAGTTTATTATACTGCCGGTAGAGAGCCAGGCTCTTTCTATGTAATGATGTACAGCTATGATGATTTGGGCTTTGGCACATACTTAAAAATCTTTTATAGTAATGACTATGCAGAAACCTTCACAGAATATTTCCATCACCTTACCGAAGATTATTTTGTCTCTGTAGAGGATCAGCCAATAAATCAGCCTTCCCAAGAAATTACTCTTAATAACTTTCCCAATCCGTTCAATCCTGAAACAACAATTCATTATCAATTACCCTTTAATATCGAAAATCCTGTTATTGAAATCTTTAATATCAAAGGAGAAAAAGTCAAATCAATCTATACGTTCCCAAACGGGAGTTTGGGAACGAGAAGTGTGGTTTGGGATGGAACCGATAATTATCGTAATCAGGTATCATCGGGTGTTTATCTATATAGGGTAAAATCTGATAATTTTGTAAGTAAACCGAACAAAATGATTTTATTAAAGTAACTTAAGTTTCGCAGGAGTGTGAATTATCATCACGACTGCTTTCAGGTATTTCATAATATTCCATAACATCTTGTTCTTTATAGAATTAAGCATAAGTGCAAAATTAGTGATTTAAGCTGCATTATCAAGAT
>JABMPU010000083.1 GCA_013203665.1 Armatimonadota bacterium | reverse complement strand
TCCTCAGAAAGACAGTCTTTTTTCATTTTGCAGAATCCTTTCGGAAGTGAAATAAAGGAGGTTAAAATTGGATAATCTGAAAAATAAGTTAAGACAGTTCAGATTCATGAATGATGAGATGACCCAGCAGCATCTGGCAAAAGAAGTAGGTGTTTCCCGCCAGACGATCATTGCTATCGAAAAAGGAAAGTTCAATCCATCGATAAGATTGGCTTTGCTGATAGCAAAATTTTTTAATACACGAATTGAAGAAATTTTTTATTTGGAGGATAAAAATGAGAATTAGAGGAAATAACACATTATTCTTTATTCTGGAATTAATTTCCGGAATTTTAGTATTTGTTTTGACCTTGAGTTTTGGTGATATTGGTTTGCTTGGTTTAATACTGTTCTTTGCAGGATTAATTGCCACCAGGGATGTACCGGATGAACGGGAAATGGCTCTATTATTTAAAGCTACAGCTTTACATGCTGCTTGTCTGGGTGCTATCATGGCTATTATTTACTTCAAATTTCCCGGGTATAACTGGTTTCACGGATTCATCTCTTTTGGACTTATCACCAGAGGAATCCTGGGTGTAGTTCATTTCTTGAAAGTGTAAGATAAACTTAAACAAAACCCGACTCGAGTTCAGGGAACCAGAGTCGGGTTTTGCAGAGTAGAAGCACTTTACTTAGTGCTGTTTTTTTTCAATATAAATCTCATTCTTTTGCTCAACAGGACCATATCTCTCAAATAATGAGTATTTTCTGCATTCAGCCATTTTTCTTCAAAATCTTTTTGTTGAACCAAAGTAGCAATAGCAGCTAATGTTTTCAGATGAAATGCTCTATCTTCTTTTGTCCCGATAAAAGCAAAAACTGCTTTTACTGAATTTTCTTTGGAAGTGAACTTGATACCTTCTTTACACCTGATAAGCATCAAGAAAAAGTGACCGCTACCTTCAATAATTATATGAGGAATAGCAATAAAAGGTGAAATCGCAGTATTACAATCTTCCTGCCGATGTTTTAACTTTGCAAATATTTCTTCTTTATTCATCTCGATTTCAGCAGAAATATTTTCAGAAATAATTTCAAAAAGCTGCTCCAATTCCAGGGGACCTTCTAAATCTAAGATTTTTGCAGTTTTAACAAGTTTATCGAACTTATCAGGTTTAATATTATCTCTAACGCATAAAATATCTCTGAATTCTGTTTCCAGAATATGGTCTGTTAACCTGTTGTCTGTTATTCTTTTGAGTAAATGTAAAAGTGCATATTCACCCTCATATTTTTTTCTTCCGTAAAACAGATAGAAGCTCACACTTATCAAAAGAAAAGCAATACTGATCTCGATTGCTTCAAGTCCCAGATCGATGATAAAAAATGAAAAAATAAGAATTCCAAAGATTTGAAGCCAGGGATAAAGAGGAGCTTTAAAACTGGGTCTGTAATTTTTCAGTTTGCTTTCTCTTAATATGATGACCGAAAGATTAGTTAAAACATACGCAGTTAAAATCACGGTAGATGCTACTTTTACCAATGTTTCCAATGGTAGAAGCAATGCCAGAATAATAAATAAACCCGTGATGAAAATAGAGATAACAGGCGTTTTAAATTTCTTGCTTATTTTACTGATAGCATTGGGCAGCAGATTATCTCTGCTTAAAGCTAATGGGTAGCGAGAAGCGGACATAATTCCTGCATTTGCAGTGGTGATAAAAGCTAATAAAGCAGCAATCGAAATGATAATAAACCCGGGAGTTCCGATAATATTTCCGGCAGCATCTGCTATTGGCGTAAGCGAACTTGAGAACGATTCTGCCGGTAGAATTCCCACGGTCACAATAAGAATCAGAGTATATATTATCGTTACAGCGGATACGGAAACAATCATACCAAGCGGAATATTCTTTTTTGGATTTTTCACTTCTTCGGAAACACTCGCAACTTTCAGCAGTCCTCCAAAAGAGATAAAAATAAAACCTGCTGTAGCAAAAATCGGATTGATTCCCTGGGGTGCAAAAGGGTGAAAATGAGATGTATTTATTTTTGGAAATCCAAAGATGATATATAGCACCATTAAGATTAATAAGCCGGTTACAAGTGAGACTTGAAATTTGGCAGCTTCTTTAACTCCGATCGTATTCAATAAAATGAAAAAAATACAAATAAGAATTGAAGAGATCAATACAGGGAATCCTGTAACTTTTAAAATTAACGCTGATATACCGAATATGGCAAAAGCACTTTTGAGGGATAATGCAAACCAGCTCAAAAAACCGGATATGGTGCCGATTAATGGACCTAAACTTCTATTTATAAAATAATAATCACCACCAGCTTTTGGCATTGCTGTGGAGAGTTCTATGATACTGAAAATACCTATTAAAGCAAGAATCCCTGCTAAAAAATAAGAAATGAATACTGCAGGTCCGGTGCGGGCAAAAGCAAGTCCGGGTAAAATGAAAATACCGGAACTTATCATTGCACCGGTTGCAATGCAGAATACATCAAGGAAAGTCAGCTCTTTTTTTAATTTCATTTTTATTTAAATCGTTAATATTGTTGCCTTAAAGCTTGAGAAATATTCAGGGAATAATCTCCAATATGCTCGAAATTTTTAAGAACATCCAGATAAAGCAATTCAGATTGAACATTCGCACCTTGCTGGATCCGGATTCGAACAGCTTTACGAAGGTTGTTTCGTGATATATTTATTTGATTTTCCAATTCATAAGCAATGTCCAGTTCCTGCTTTTGGAGATGTTCTTTTAAACGGGATTTGTTAAAATGGATAAATTCATAAATTAGTTCCGAATAATTTTTTATTTCTTCTTTTGCTTTTGGGTGCAATTCCAGGTTTTTATTATATTTTCTCTGGCACAACAGAATTAATTTGTAGCAGCTATCTCCAATGCTTTCCAGTTCATGAACAATACGCATCATAGCATTAACATTTTTAATGCTGGTTTCGCTCAATTCCTCTTTGGAACATTCCACTAGATATTTAGAGATTTCCAACTGCATCTGGTCTGTAAGCTCTTCCATTTCTTTAATTTTTTTCACCTGATCTTCCATCTTATTATCGGGATTATTAAATACCTCAAAAAAAGAATTAAACATATTTTCAGTAATATCAGACATTTTTGATATTTCATTTCTCGCATGCATAATATTCATTTGAGCAGTATCTTGAAGTCCGGTTGAAATATAGTCTAATTTATATTCTTTAGAAATATCTCTTTCTTTGGGACGAACAAATTTTTCTACAATTTTGGCTAATTGAGGAATAAAAGAGATGAAAAGCAAAGTATTTGTAAGATTGAAAATCGTATGAAAAAGAGCTAAATTCAACGGTAAATTTTCCTGGAGCTGGGAATCCCATGGAGCTATTTTAAGAATAAATTCAGTAAAGTATTTGAATATGAAAGCTATCCAGATAACACCAAGAACATTGAACAGGAAGTGGGCACGTGCTGTTCTGCGTGCATTTACAGATGTACCGATCGAGGCGAGATAAGCTGTAACAGTGGTTCCGATGTTCTCTCCCAAAATTATCGCAGCCGCAGTAGGGAAATTAATCCAACCCATGTAAGCCATTGTCACAGTTACTGCCATAGCAGCACTGGAAGATTGCACAATCACGGTGAGAATGGAACCAACAAGAACGAAAATCACAAACGACATGAATCCCAGTTCTGTATAATTTTTTAGGAATTCCAGAACTTCCGGGTTACTATTGATATCCGGTACGGAACTTTTCAGGAACATCAAACCCAGAAAAAGCAAACCAAAACCGACAAGTATTTCACCGATATCTCTTCTTTTCTTAAATTTTGAAAACATGAATGGTAAGCTGATGCCAATAACCGGCAGAGCTATTGCAGTTATTTGGAACTTGAATCCAATGAAAGAAACTATCCAGGTGGTAACTGTGGTGCCGATATTTGCACCCATTATCACACCGATCGCTTGGGTAAGAGTGAGCAAACTGGCATTAACAAAACTTACTACCATCACAGTTGTAGCCGATGAAGATTGAACAAGTGCTGTGATGAGGAAACCTGTGAGAACAGCAACAACTCGGTTTGCAGTCATATAGTTCAGGATGGATTGCAGCTTTTTGCCGGCAACCTTCTGAATACCGTCGCTCATCACGCGCATTCCGTAAAGAAATACACCGAGAGCACCGAGAAGCTTGAAAATTGTTACTATCAAAGCGATAATCTCCTATTAACTTTTTTCTCTTTAAATTTATCTTTGGTTTGATGTCAATTCTATTTTTTCAGACTCGACTTGAAAAGAATGAAATGACTTCGAGTTGAGAATGAAAAAGCAGTATAACCTTTTGAAAAAGTCTGCTTAGAGAATTCTTCCGTGAGTTAAATATTCTTTTTCTTCTGCAATCTTGCCCATTCGTCACGAAGTGTAACAGTGCGGTTGAAAACTAAACTCTCATGTTTAGAATCCTTTGAATCCACGCAGAAATAACCTTGTCTTTCAAATTGGAAGCGTTCACCTGGCTTTGAATTTGCCAAACCCGGTTCGAGTTTGCAGTCCTTCAAAACCTGCATAGAATTTGGATTCAAACATTCTTTGAAATCTTTGTTTTCCAAACCTGGATCCGGAACAGAAAGAAGATGGGAATATAAACGAACTTCCGCTTTGATGGAATGTTTTGCAGAAACCCAATGTAAAGTAGCTTTCACTTTTCTGCCATCCGGAGCAGAACCACCTTTTGTTTCAGGATCATAAGTACAGTGCAATTCGGTGAAATCTCCATTGTCGTCTTTTACTGCATATTCACATTTGATGAAATACGCATATCTCAAACGAACTTCACGACCGGGAGTTAAGCGGTAAAATTTTTTAGGAGCATCTTCCATAAAATCATTTTTTTCAATGTAAATAATTTTTGAGAAAGGAACTTTCCGTGTTCCGGCAGAAGCATCTTCAGGATTATTTACTGCATCCATCTCTTCTACTAAATCTTCCGGATAATTATCGATTATAACTTTTAAAGGACGTAAGACTGCCATAACTCTGGGAGCACTTTTGTTCAAATCTTCTCGGATCGTGTGTTCCAACAATGCCATATCAACCAGACTTTGCCGCTTTGCAAGTCCGATACGATCGCTAAATGTGCGAATAGCTTCCGGCGTATATCCACGTCTTTTCAAACCGCAAATTGTGGGCAGGCGAGGATCATCCCAACCGGAAACAAAACTTTCATTTACAAGTTCCAGAAGCTTGCGTTTGCTCATCACAGTATAATTCAAATTTAGTCGCGCAAATTCGATTTGCTGCGGATGATAAACATCCAGAGCATTAAGAAACCAGTCATATAAAGGTCTGTTATTTTCAAATTCGATTGAACAGAGAGAATGAGTAATTCGCTCGATGGAATCCTCGAGACAATGTGCAAAATCGTACATTGGATAAATATTCCACTTGCCACCGGTACGATGATGTCTTTTCCTGCGAATCCTGTAAATAAGAGGATCACGCATCAACATATTGGAAGCAGCCATATCGATCTTTGCGCGCAAAGTATGAGTTCCATCCTCAAATTCACCGTTTTTCATCCGTTCCAATAAATCCAGGTTTTCTTCGATAGAACGATTCCTATACAGACTTTCTTTGCCTGGTTCTTTCACTGTTCCCCGATATTCACGAATTTCTTTTTCACTTAAACTGCAAACATAAGCTTTGCCTTCTTTTACAAGTTGAATTGCATATTCATACATTTGGTCAAAATAATCTGAAGCATGATACAAACGGTCTTCCCAATCAAAACCCAACCATTTGATGTCGTTTTGGATGGATTGAACAAATTCCGGATCTTCTTTTATAGGATTCGTATCATCAAAGCGTAGATTGCAAAGTCCATTATAATCTCTGGCAATTCCAAAATTCAAACAAATCGATTTGGCGTGACCAATATGAAGATATCCATTTGGTTCAGGAGGAAAACGTGTGTGTACTCTTCCCTCATGTTTATTAGTTTTCAAACCTTCATCGATGATGTTCCGAATAAAATTTGTAGTCTCAGTTTTTTTTGATTCCATAATATCCTCTTTTATTTAAACTTGTTAAAAGGATTCTGCAAAATGTAAAAAAAATATGTCTTTCTGAGGTTTTCTCCAAAGGTAATCTTCCGAAGAATCTCATTATAAGCGGAGTTCCTTCGAGAGAAAAGCAAGGGGAATTCCTCCAGTCTTCGCTCGCTTCGACTT
>JABMPU010000082.1 GCA_013203665.1 Armatimonadota bacterium | reverse complement strand
TTGGATATTGGATATTCCGTGTTGGATATTGGATATTCAGATTTTTTATGTTTAGTATATCGACCCACTAAAAATTAGAAGGAACAAAAAATAGATGGCTATTCCGATTTTAAAAAACTGGAAAAATTATTTTGAAGAAGAAGATGAAGGATTAGGCTCTTCGTATGAACGTGTAATTTTAAACAGAAAACTGAAAACAATCTGCAAACATTTTGCTGTAAAAAATGTGTTGGAAATTCCATCTTTTGGTTTTACAGGAATTTCCGGAATTAACAGCGTTCGACTTGCAAAAAATGGAATTTCAGTATCTCTTGCAGACCACGAACAAGAGCGTTTAAGTCTGATAGAATCTACCTGGAAAAAATTAAATCTGGAGCTTCAGGGAAAGTATTTGCCAGATTATAATTCTCTTCCTTTTGAAGACAATCAATTTGAACTCAGTTGGAATTTTTCTGCTCTCTGGTTTGTAGAAAATCTGGAAAATTTTTTAACAGAACTTACCAGAATTACTTCAAAAGTGATCTTTCTGAATGTTCCAAATCGAGCAGGAATCGGATTTTTATCTCAAAAATTTCTTGGAAAAAAAGATTTGAAAACACTCCTCAGAGAAGAAAATATCTTTCCTGAAAATATTATGAAAACAATGCATAAACTCCATTGGCAACTAATTGACAGGGATTTCATTGATTGTCCTCCCTGGCCAGATATTGGAATGTCAAAAGAGAACTTTTTAAAAATTTTTGGTTTAGATTGGTTGATTAAAAATAAAGAACAAAAATCGATTTCTATAATGAACTTTTATAAAAATATTGAACCGGATTTTGAACAGCGAATGATGAGATATAATTGGTTTGAAAAATCAGTTCCTAATTTTGTGAAACGATTTTGGGCTCATCACAGGTATTTTCTTTTTATTCCTAAAAACAAGAAAACATGAAAAATAAACTTAACTGGATTTGGGGAATTCTGCTGGGAGCTATTTTCCTCATTGCCTGGCTTCGCATCATCGACTGGCAGGAATTCCTGAGTTACTTCCGAAAATTCGATCTTAAACTCGTTCTGGTTTTTTCTATTTTTTATGTTCTGGCTTATGTTCTCAGAAGTATTCGTTGGAAAATTATTTTAAATCCAACTTATAAAATGAAAATCCCGGAAAGTTTTGCTGTCTTTATGACCGGACTCTTTATTAATTATTTAATTCCAATTCGAGCAGGTGAAATTGCCAAATCAGTAATTCTGAAACTGAAAAAAAAAGTGCGGATTTCTCAGAGTTTACCAACTATTTTTATCGATAAAATCACAGACCTTTTTCCGATTGTCTTGATTATGATTTTGGTTCCAATTATTTCAATTCGTTTAAATAATACACTGAAAATCATTATTATAATATTATTTCTGATTTTTCTCGCACTTTTGAGCTTTCTATTTTTTGCCATAAACCATCAGCAAAAAGCTTTAAAATTCCTTCACTCTTTTTTAAAAATCATTCCTCACAAGATTCGACCCAGATTTGAAGATTTTTTCTCCAATTTTGTGAAGGGAATGGCTATAATGCAGAACCGCTGGAAAGATTATTTTTGGATTTATTCCTTAACGATTTTAGCTGTCTTTTCGGAAGCTCTTTACATTTGGATTGTATTCAAATCTTTCGGTTCGGAAATCAGTTATCCAAAAATTCTCTTTGGTTATACTTTGATGAATCTCACCTATATATTGCCAACTCCTCCAGCACAGATTGGCTCCAATCAATTTATGTGGGTTCTCATTTTCTCTTTTGCTTTGGGGGTAAATGAGAACCTTACTAGCGCTGCTGTAACTTTTTCGCATCTATTAACAGCGATCTGGATTTTTTTAATTGGAGGATTTTCTTTACTTTTTTTAAAGATAAAATTTTCAGACATTATCCCGAATAAAGAAACTCGAAAAGAAATTTTAAAGAGGATAGAATGATAAATGATAATATTGAAATATTAGAAAATCTTTCAGAAGCTAAAAAAAATATTTTGAGCGAATTGCAGAAAGTAATCGTTGGTCAGGATAAAGTAATTGAAGAGTTTTTAATCGCTCTTTTTTCAAAAGGTCACTGCCTGTTGGAAGGAGTTCCCGGTTTAGCCAAAACATTACTTATTTCCACAATTGCTGAAATTCTAAATATGAAATTCAGCAGGATACAGTTTACTCCGGATTTAATGCCATCGGATATTACCGGAACAGACATCTTAGCTGAAGATAAAGCTGATGGTAAAAGGTACTTTGAATATATTAAAGGACCAATTTTCGCCAATATCATTTTAGCAGATGAGATAAACAGAACTCCGCCCAAAACGCAATCTGCACTTTTGCAGGCAATGCAGGAGTATCAGGTTACTGCAGGAAATCAAACCTTTAAACTTGAACAGCCATTTCTGGTTTTCGCCACTCAAAATCCGATTGAACAAGAAGGCACATACCCGCTTCCCGAGGCTCAATTAGACCGCTTTATGTTCAATATTTATATTGATTATCCATCATATGAAGAAGAGAAAGAGATTGTAAAGAAGACCACTACAGTCGATAATCAATCAATCAATTCCATATTAAATGCTGAAGAAATAATAAAAATCCAAAATACGATTCGACAGATTCCTGTGAGTGAGCATGTTCTCGATTTTGCTGTGAAACTTACACGTTCCACTCGTCCGGATTATAAAGAAGCCCCGGATTATATCAAGAAATGGGTAAATTGGGGAGCCGGACCAAGAGCATCTCAGTACCTGGTTATTGCAGCCAAAACAAAAGCTGCTCTTGATGGTAGATTTTCTCCCTCAGTCGATGATATTAAACAAATAGCTGAGATCGTTTTCCAGCATCGGGTTTTAGTCTCTTTTGCTGCTGAAGCTGAAGGATTGAAATCTAAAGATGTTATTGAAAAACTACTTTCAGACATAAAATAATTTATTTTTGCAATCCTTTCAAAAATAGTTATATTATAATTATATTTGATATTATTAAATTTATTTGGGAGAAAACTTGACTAATAAACAAGTAATATTTTTTCTACTTCAACTTGCTTGTGGTGTCGGAAAGTTAAGGATTATCTAAAAGAGAAAAAAGTGAAGTTCAGGGAAGTCGATGTTGCAAGAGATAAAAAAGCAGCCAGAGATATGGTAAGAAAATCTGGTCAACAAGGTGTTCCACAAATCTGGATAAACAACTATCCAATTGTTGGATTTGATAAAACCAAAATTGACCGGATGTTAAAAATCAAGTAAAAAAAAGGAGAAAAAAATGGAAAAATCAGTTGAGCAGTATGTAAGTCTGAGCAAAATCTTATATGATTTATGTTCAAAAAAAGAGATGATTCGCAGACAATGTTTAAAGCTTGGTAAAATGGAATGCGACCTTCTTAACTATCTTAACGCAGTAGATAAACCTGTTTGTATGAACGATCTTTCTGTACAGATGAGAGTATCTCACAGTAGGATTACCAGGATAATCGATACTTTGGTCAGGAAAAAATTAGTGAAACGTTTTCCATCTAAAAGAGATAGAAGAAGCTGGCTCGCACAAATTACTGAAAATGGAAAAGCATCAGATAAAAAAACTATCTCTGAATTCACTAAGATGCAAGAGAGATTGATCGAACATTTACCTGCAGAAAGAGTCGATGCAGTTTATGAGTGCGTTCACCTTTATATTTCAACTTATCTTGAAGTTCTTAAAATCAAAGAAGACGAACTTTATGAAATGCGTCACAAAAATTAAATGGCTTGATGAAATGGCATTTGATGCCGAACTGGATGATCACCATTTTACTTTGGATGCCAGCCCACAAGTGGGTGGACAGAATAGAGGTCCCAGACCTAAAGGTTTGCTTTTAAGTGGATTAGCCGGCTGCACAGGTATGGATGTTGTTTCCATTCTCAAGAAAATGAAAATTGATAATTTTGAGTTTGAAATTGATGTGGAAGCAGAAAGCACAGAAGAGCATCCGAAAGTTTATAAAACGATTATCTTAAACTACATTTTCAAGGGTGAGAATCTTCCAATTGCGAAAGTAAAACGAGCTGTGGAACTCTCTGAAACAAGATATTGCGGAGCATCTGCAATGCTCGGAAAAGCTGCAAAAATTGTCTCAAAGATAATTGTGAATGGAGAAGAAAAATAATGAAAAGGGCATTACTCACAATTGCAATTCTATCTCTGTTTTTTATTTATGCCTATGCTGAAAGCAAAGAAAAATCAGAAGAATTAAACTGGCTGACAAATCTTGAAGAAGCTCAGCAAATCGCAAAAGAAAAAGGACTCCCAATCCTCATTGACTTTACTGGCTCGGATTGGTGCGGCTGGTGTATCAAATTAGTTGATGAAATTTTTTCTCAACAAAAATTCATCGAATATGCCGCAGGAAATTTAATATTGGTAAAGCTTGATTTCCCAAAGGATATTCATCAAACTGAAGAGACAAAAACATATAACCGACAACTTGCTGAAAAATATAATATCAGAGGATTTCCTACAATAATTCTGATCGATGCTCAAGGCAATGAAATTGCTCGTACCGGCTATCAATATGGTGGTGCGGGAAACTACATCGAACACCTGAAATCTTTAATTGATAATAAAGAAAAATAAGAATTAAATCGAAAACGTTTTTTATTAGTTCGTAAGCAATTACTTGCCGATAAATAAAGATTGTTGACAATTTAAAGTAGAAATCGAAAAAAGAAAAGCATAAAAAATATGCTTTTCTTTTTTTCTGATATCCGGAGGTTTGATTGACTCTTTCAAATAAAGAGGAAATAATTATCTTGCAAAGCAAGATATCTTATAAATCAATTGTGGATGAACAATCAAACCTGATTTCACGATTTTCACCGGATGGTTCTCTAATATTTGTTAACAACGCCTTTTGTGAATATTATGGAATGAAACGTGAAAACTTAATCGGTCGTAACTGGTTTTCATTCCTAGGAGAGAGAGAAAGCAAAATTACTCGAAGAAAAGTTAAAACCTTATCACCGGAAAAAAATACCTTAACTCATGAATTCAGTAAGAAAAATAATGGCGAAATTCAATGGATGGAAAATTCCATAAAAGCCATTTTTGATGAAGATGGAAAGCTCTACGAATATCAAAATATTGCTTCCGATATTACAGACTGGAAAAAATCTGAACTAATTCAAACCGTTTTTTTCAATGTGTCAAATGCTTTAAACACTTGTAAAGATCTTAATGAACTTTTTATAACTATTCGGGATTTTTTGGGATTGATTATCAATACTAAAAACTTTTTTGTAGCTTTATATGATGAGAAAAAGCATAGAATTTCACTCCCTTTTCAAATCGATGAAAAAGATAAATTCAAATCCTTTCCTGTAGGCAAAACCCTCACAGCCTATGTGATAAAAACCAAGCAAGCACTACTTGCAACAGAGAATAAACTCTATGAACTCAAAGAAGCTGGAGAAATTGAAATTATCGGAACAATAGCAAAAATCTGGCTGGGTGTTCCTCTTATTATAGGTAAAGAAATTATGGGTGTAGTTGGCATTCAAAGTTATTCAGATGAACATACTTTTTCAGAAAAAGACTTGGTTGTTTTAGAATTCATTTCCGGTCAGATTGCCATCGCAATAGCCAAAAAAAGAGATGAAGAAATGATCATCATACAAAGAAATCGTGCCCGGTTTTTCAATGATTTGCTGGCTCATGATACGAATAATTTCAATCATGGAATTACTTCCTTCTTGGAAATGGTTTTAGAAACAGGAGAATTTCCGGAAAAAATCCGTCAGAGAATTGAAACCTGTAAACATCTTTCCGAGGAAATCGCAGCCTTAATTACGAAAGTCAGACTTTTTGCTGAAATAGATGAAGAAGAAATCGAATTGATTCCTGTAGATTTTAAGAAAACGCTTTTAAGCAGCATTAAGTCACTGAAAATTCAACACTCAAATAAAAAGAAAATAAATTTTTCTCACGATTTTATTGACAGTAAATTTAATGTTTTGGCAAATGAATTCTTGGAAATCGTAATTAATAATCTTTTGAATAATGCAATCAAGCATTGCCACAAAGATGAGGTTACGATTGAGGTAAAGCACTCAATTCTAAAAGATAAGAATGTTTGTAAAATCGAATTCAGGGACAATGGTGTTGGAATTGTAGAAAATGACAAAATCAACATTTTTAAAAGACTTGAACGGGGGAGTTCTGAAAAAATTGTTTATGGTTTTGGAATTGGATTAACTTTAGTAAAAAATATTATTAAAAGGTATGATGGAGAAATCTGGGTGGAAGATAGAGTTGATGGAGATTATACACAAGGCGCCAACTTTGTTTTGTTATTACCGATTCCAAATAAAAATTAAATATTCCGAGGAGGAAATATGAGTTCAACCGAATTTAAAAAAACAGCATTAATTATCGATGATTCCGAAATTAATCGTGATATAATATCAACCTATTTAGAAGACGAAGATTACGAAATTTTCTCTGCATCAAACGGTTTGGAAGGAATCGAAGAATACAAAGCGAACAAACCATTCATAACTTTTCTTGATATTGTGATGCCCAAAATGACGGGTTTGGTAGTTCTTGAAAAGATAAAAGCTATCGATCCAAAAGCAATTGTGGTGATGGTAAGTTCGTATGTTTCTAGACAAAACATCCAAGAAGCAAAAGACTTAAACGCAAATTGGTTTCTGATAAAACCTTTTTCCAGACAGAAATTTTCAGAAACTCTTAGAAAATTTGAACCAAAATAGAGAGGGAAAAAAAATGATTTGTGATAATTGCGGAACAAAAAATGACGAAGCAAGATCTTTCTGTTTACAATGTGGTAATCCCTTAGGATGGATTTGTTCTTGTTCCTTTGTGAATAAAAAGGATGATCTTTTCTGTGGCGGTTGTGGAAGACCATTTATCGAGGGCAATTATTCTCCCGGTTCAGGACAGGCAGATATCGACCTGGCTCTTAATCAATTGAAAGAAAAAGAAATCAAAAATCTTATCGAAGAAAGTGTAATGTTCGGCATTGGGCAAACTGAAGAAATCGAGCAAGATGATATTGACGAAATCTTTAAATAAATAGAAGGAATAATTATGTTTAGAAATGAAGATATAAAACTTTTACAAGCTCTTATTCAAAAAAATCTGCTTAAAAATGAAGATATTTCCAAACTCGATGTTACAGAAAAAAAATCCATCTTAGCAGCCGGAATTACAAATACATTAATCAAATATTTAAAAATAAACGAAGTTGACCTGGCGAAAATTATTGCTGAAGAATTTAATATCGCCTACTTATCTTCAGTGGCAGGTCTTTCACATGTAGAGATTCCAGGTCTTCCCAACGATACTCTACCCCGCTACCGCATCTTACCGATTATTCTTGAAAATAAGGAAATGACAGTTGCCTTTGTTGATCCTCCCAGCCAGAAACATATTGATCAATTGGAAAAAGCAGCGAACTTACGGCTTGTACCAGTGATCGTTACTTATTCCACTTTTCAAAAACTCCTCAAACCAAAAAGAAAAGATTCTAAAGCGGTGGATGTTTCAAAGCTGAATCTGGAAACAATTGACGTGGTTCAACAAGGCGAAAAATGGGCTGAAACAGCGGATTCCATTCCCAATTTTCCTGCTGCTACCGAGGTGCTGACACGAATTATTGAACAAGCTTTAGAAGTTGATACAAGTGATATACATTTTGAACCGACAGCAAAAGGTTACCTGAAAATAAGATTCCGAATCGATGGAGTTCTTCAAAGAATTGTTACATTACCAAATGTGCTCAAATCTACACTTCCAATGATCCTTAAACAAAATGCAACTGTAGATGCTTTCAAAAAACAACAAATTCAGGAGGGTTATATTAAATTCACCGTTGGTGAAAACAAAATTCATGCAAGGATAAATATAATTCCAACTAATTTTGGCGATAAATTTACACTCCGAATTCTAACCATAAGTTTGAATGTTTTAAAATTAGAGGAACTGGGATTATCTCAACACGATACTAACCGATTCAAACATCTTTTAACTTATCCTGATGCAATTATCTTATTTGTTGGACCTTCTGGATGCGGTAAAACAACAACAATGTATTCATATCTGGAAGAGATGAACGATGACTCCATGAATATTGCTACTGTCGAAAATCCTATTGAATGTGTAATCGATAATATAAATCAGACTACTGCAGGAAGCGGACAGAAAATTTCCTATTCAGAAGGGATAAGAGCATTGTTTCATCATGACGTAGATTTATTGTCTTTGGGTGAACTGAGAGGTAAAGATGAATCTGAACTTCTCATCGAAGCAGGATTAACAGGTATGATCGCCTGCAGCACAGTTCAAGCATCGGATGCCATCAAATCTCTTTACAGAATAAGAAACCTGGGTGTGAATGAAGAAGATCTGGCATTGGTTCTGCGTGGTGTTGTCGGGCAACGTTTCGTAAGAAAAATCTGTCCTGATTGTACAGAAAAATATCGCCCTGACTCCGAAACTCTTAAACTTGCGGGACTTATTAACCTGCCTGAAGACATTCTTTTCTCAAGAGGAAAAGGATGTAAAACCTGTCTTGGTACCGGATATTTGGGTAGAATCCCCTTATTTGAAATTTTACTCGTAAATGATACGATCAGCTCACTCATTCATAAAGGAAGCACTTACGAAGAAATTAAAATGGCAGCTCAGAGATTTGGTTTCACTACTTTGAAATATGATGGTTTAAGAAAAGCTTTAGCAGGAATTACAACCTTAGAAGAAGTAAATCGAGTAACATAGATTTCATTCAATGAACTTGAAATTAAAAGCTGTTTTCCTGTTATTAACTTTTTTGTTTATACAGATTTACGCCCAAAATCTATCTCCTATAGGGAACTGGAAAACAATCGATGATGTTACCGGTAGAGAAAAATCTATTGTAAAAATCTGGGAAGAAAATAGCAAACTATATGGTAAGATTATAAAACTTTTCAGACTTCCGGATGAAGACCCAGACCCGATTTGTGATGAATGCAAAGGGAAAAATAAAGATAAACAGGTTTTGGGAATGACCATTATGTGGAATTTATCACAAAAAAAGGATCAATGGAAAGGCGGAAAAATACTCGATCCTGAAAATGGAAAAATTTACGGTTGTAAGATAAGAGTAATTGAAAATGGGGAAAAATTGGAAGTCAGGGGATTTCTGGGTATTTCTTTGTTAGGTCGCAATCAAATCTGGGAAAAAGTGGAATAGAAATTATAAAAGTGTAGTGAGCTTTTTCCAAAACTCCAGTTTGGGAACACTATTTTGATGCGAAACTCCCGTTTCGCAAATAGAGGGAACATAAGATGCTGCTGAAAGAAATCTGTCATTTTCCACCTCATCCGACTTCGCTGCGCTCAGCCACCTTCTCCTATCGAGGAGAAAGATAATAAAAAACAGTTTTAATCCTCGACTTAATTACTCCAAATCACTTCACCATTCTTAATTACGGTCTGCACATTATTTGAGCCAAAATGATATGGTAAAAATTTATATGAAGGCATATCCATTACAAGGATGTCTGCCTGTTTTCCGATTTCCAGACTACCAACTTTATTACCCATCTCAAGAGAATAAGCTGCATTAATCGTTACTGCTGTTATCGCTTCTGCCACTGTCATCTTCATTTGCAGACATGCAAGTGTAATAATAAATTGCATGCTGTCACAGTTGCAACTGCCCGGATTAAAATCTGTAGCTAAGGCTACAGGTAATCCGCTATCTATCATATCTCGTGCTCTGGCGTAAGATTTCATTCCCAAACTGAAAATTGTTCCCGGCAATAAAATGGCAATAACACCTGCATCTTTCATTGCCTGAATTCCTGAATCTGAAGCAACTCCCAAATGGTCTGCAGAAATTGCACCAACTGCTGCTGCCAGTTCTGCTCCACCAATTGCCTTAATCTCATCTGCATGCATCCTGATCTTAAAACCCAATTCTCTGGCTTTGTTCAAGATATCGCGAGATTGCTCGATATTATAAACATGCTTTTCCGTGAAAATATCACAATACTCAGCTAAATTCTGCTTTTTTACTTCCGGCATCATTTCTTCTTTCAGGATGCGAATGTATTCAGTGCGGTTATCTTTATATTCTGTTGGAAATTCATGTGCTCCCAGAAAAGTGGAAATAATATCTATCGGCAAATTCTTATTTAAACGTTTGATAACTTTCAGCATTTTTATTTCGCTTTCTGTAGAGAGTCCGTAACCGCTTTTTGCTTCCAAAGTAGTTGTCCCGTTTGTTATCATTCGCCAAACTCTCTTTTCTGCAAGTTTATAAAGCTCATCTTCAGATGCTTTACGAACATCTTCGATACTGGAACGAATTCCTCCTCCGCTTTGAGAAATTTCAACATAAGATTTTCCCTTGATTCGCATTTCAAATTCATTTTCACGCGTATTCACAAAAATTGGATGTGTGTGTGGATCAACAAACCCCGGCATTACAACTTTATTTGATGCATCAATTATTTTTTCAGCTTCATACTTTTGCATTATCTTAGGAGAAAAACCTACATCCAGAATTTTCCCATCTTTTATAGCTATAGCACCCTCTTCGATAATGCTGATATCTTCCATTTCTTTATTAGTTCTTGGTTTTGCAGAACCTTGCAGAGTAAGAAGTTGGTTTGCATAAATAATCAATTTATCTACTTTCATAAATGCTCCAATTATTTTTTTCTTAATTTGATAATACATTATTTGAAGGCAAGAAAAATGTTTTTAAATTTTCATCTTTAATAATAAATTTATTCCCTGTAATAAACAAAAAAAGGCGACATATCGTCGCCTTAAAAATCTTACATTGCTAATTTATTTAAAGAAAATGTCTATACCTACACCAATATCAAATCCGGATTCTTCATTATCGAAATCATCCAAGTCTCCGCCATATTTACCTATACCCATCTCGTAAATAAATCCAGCATCCAGATAAATATTTTCTACAAGAGGATATAAATAACCAGCATAAAATACCAGATAATTAGCCGAAAACTTATCTCCAAATTCGTCATAAGATTCCATCATAAAACCAACACCGCCATAGATTTGATTGAAGAAATAGCGACCACCAATTCCAATTCCAAATTCAGTAGCAGCGTCATCCCAAGCATCCGAATTGGCAGAAACATAACTCAAAAGTACATCTACACAGATGTTATCCACAACAAAATATCCTCCCCAAGGTTGGATCTCGATAGCTGTTACTGGATCTGAATCAGCATCCATCTTATAACTTTCATATCCAATCCAGCCTCCGATATACTTTGTTCCAGCTTCAAAAGCAAAAAGTGATGAAGCAACTAAAAAAGCTAAAATGAAAATCACAACTCGTTTCATTACTACCTCCATTTTTTTATACTGTTTTAGAATTTTACTTATAAACAATCTGTCAAGTTAAAATTATCACTTACTACAATCGTCTTCACAATTTTAAAAGCAATAAATTTATTTTTACTTGACGTTTAAAACCACATTTAATTTTACTTAACTGTATTAAATAATAACTATAAATATCAAAATAGTTTTTGGGATTGAAAAAATTAGCAAAAAAAGGAGGATAATATGACCCGAAATGTAAAATTTATAAGCGCTTTAATAACCGTAATTTTACTGTTTAGTGCAGGAACCCTAATCGCAGATGAAGCTGCAGAAGCCAAAGCTCTGGTTGAACAAGGTGTGATCATGGCTATAACTCAGGGAGAAGAAGCCACCCTGAAAGCCATTCAAGATGTAAATGGTCCGTTTATCAAAGGTGATTTATATCTCTTTGCCGGTCCGCTGGATAGAATCACTATGACTGCTCACCCTTATAAACCACACATTGTAAATACTGACTTGAGTACTTTTAATGATGGATATGGCAATTATCTATTTTTTGAATTTGCAAAAATTGCCCTAGAAGATGGAGCTGGCTGGACAGAGTACTGGTGGCCCAAACCCGGAACCGAAAAACTATCACATAAAAGATCTTATGTAATGAAAGTTCCTGGTGAAGACATGTACATCGGATGCGGGTATTATGCAGATTAATACTCTGTTTATAGTATAATCACAAATTTGAAAACATCTGAACAAACCGCTGGATATTCCAGCGGTTTAATTTTATA
Source organism: Armatimonadota bacterium (assembly GCA_013203665.1). Taxonomy (GTDB): domain Bacteria; phylum Cloacimonadota; class Cloacimonadia; order Cloacimonadales; family TCS61; genus JABMPU01. The sequence goes on along the minus strand of JABMPU010000082.1, from coordinate 951 downwards.
AATAAAAAAAGGCGACATATCGTCGCCTTTAAAATGTCATCAGTTTTACTTATTTGAAGAAGATGTCTATACCAGCACCGAATTCAAAACCAGATTCTTCATTATCAATGCCTTCACCGTCACCACCATATTCTCCTAAACCCATTTCATATCCAAAACCAACATCCAAATAAATATTTTCTGCGATTCCATAGAGGTAACCTACACCGAAGCCAAGATAATTGCCAGACCATTCTTCATCACCAGCATTAATTGATGCCATAGCAAATCCAGCACCAGCATAAATGTTATTGAAAAAATAGGCTCCACCCAATTCAAGGTTAAAAGACGTAATTGGATCATCCATTGCGTCAGAGTTTGTTGAAGAATATCCAATCCCTACTTCTGCTAGAATATTATCCATGAAGAAATAACCAATCCAAGGAGCAAACGTTATTGTACTAACAGCATCAGCATCCTTATCAATTTTATAGCTATCATAACCAATCCAGCCACCGACAGTTTTTGTTCCGGCTTCAAAAGCATAAACTGATGAAGCAACCATTAAAACTAAAAACAAAACTAAAATTCGTTTCATTCCTACCTCCCTTTTTTGAAACTGACTTATAATTTTTATTTATAAACAGTCTGTCAAGTTAATTTAATATTGGAATTGTAATTATACGAAATACCATACTAAATTTAAAGAAGATAACTATTGTCTAATTCCATATTTTTCAGTGAGTTGTTATTTTCACTTCATAAGGATATATCTGTTTATTTTTGAATGGATAAATTTCTGAGGATTAAATTTATTAGATTTTTTCTCCTCATTTCAAACGAAAAAAAAGACAGTATTTAATGATGGCAGCGACCTACTCTCCCACATAGTTACCCGTGCAGTACCATCGGCGCTGAAGAGCTTAACTTCTGTGTTCGGGATGGGAACAGGTGTACCCTAATCTCAAAAGG